>JBFJWU010000073.1:0-11658 GCA_041623475.1 bacterium
CCTGGCGGGTGGTGCCGGCTATGTCAATAACACGTCGGTAGCGCTCAATGTCACCGCTGCCGCTGACAGTTTCCAGATGCAGCTTACCGGCGATGTCACGCCCACCGGCTGGATCGCCTTTAATGCCAGCTCCAGCCAGGCGTTGCTTGCCGGTGATGGCACCAAAACCGCCTGGCTCAGGGTCCGCGACAGCCTGGGCAATACGTCGACGGCTGTCGGGGATTCACTGGTACTGGATACACTAGCGCCGGCAGCGCCGCTGGCATTTGCTGCACCCGCATCGGCGGCCATTGATGTGACCTGGACCACGATCGCAGACGCGGCCTCGTACCGCGTCTACTACGATACGGACGGCAGCGGTGCCCCCTATGACGGGGCCATTGCCGCCGAGGGTCTGTCCCCTGTCACGGTAAGTGCCCCAACGACAACCCTGCGCCTCAGCGGCCTGTCGGCCGGTCAGCCGGTCTATGTTGTCCTGACCGCAACGGACCAGGCGGGCAACGAAAGCACCTTCAGTACCGAGGTCTCGGCATCCCCGTTCCTGTCCAATGCGTTTGTTTCTGCATCATTTACAATCCTGAATGCGATTACCGGATATGCCGCAGACCCTGCGGCCACCTTGGCCGGCGTCACCAACCTGGGGTTTTCGGTGGCCGATGGCTGGGACCTGGACGGCGACGGTACCCACGACTGGCTGGCTGGCGCATCCGGGTCCGCCCAGGTCGTCGCGTTTTCCGGTGCCGACGGATCGGTATTGTATGCGTCGACGGAATCAACGGATTACGGCTATGCGTTAGCGTCCCTGCGGGGCGACAGCAATGGTGACGGTATCCCTGATTTTGTCGTTGGCTCGCCCAGCTACGACGGCGGCAAGGGCCGCGCGTGGGTCCGGTCGGGTGCTGACGGCGCCGCCAATTTCCACCGTGGAGCCGGTAACGACCACAATCGCGGCAATTCTGTCGCATTCGCCGGTGACTGGAACGCTGATGGCCTGAGCGACTTTGCCGTCTGCGAAATAGGCTGGAACGACGGCTCGGCACAGGGGCGACTGAAAATCTTTCGTGGAGATATTGGGGCAGCATCGTTGTTGAACATTGACGGGGAAACCGGCGGCTCAGTCGACTGGTTCTGTACCGATGTCGATTTCATGGGCGACCTCGACGGCGATGGCTTTGGTGATTTCGTTGTCGGCGCCCGTGAGTATGACATTGCCGATGCGTCTAATGATGAAGGGGCCGCCTACCTGATTTCCGGTGCCGACGGATCACAAATTGCTGTCACCACAGCTGGGGTTGGGCTCATCCATACCGAATCGGATTTCGGTTTCCAGGTCGCCTACGCCGGTGATCTGGATCAGGACGGTATCGCCGATTTCCTGGTCTCGGCACCGACGTATGGATCAACCCCACCGTATTATGGCCGGGTCGCCGCTTTTTCGGGTGTGGATGCCAGCGAATTGTTTTCCATCTACGGCGACAACGGCAATGATGATTTCGGCTACGGGATTGCCGGTGGCAAGGACCTGACGGGGGACGGTGTGCCCGATATAGTCATCGGCGACCCGTCCGTCAGCGCGGACCGCGGTCGGGTCTATGTCCACAGCGGCACGGATGGCACGCTGGTGGACAGTTTCACAGGTTCCAGCCCTGGTGACTTGCTGGGGTATTCCGTTGCACTGGTTGGCGACGGAATCGCCGATATCGTTGCCGGGGCACCGGGCGCTGACAGCAACCAGGGCGAGATCGTTCGCATTGGTTTGCAATCTACGGCGCGGACTTTTGCCGTAACGACGTCGGTCACCTTTGAACTGACGCCCAACCAGGACGCGGTTACGACCCAGGTCAATCTGGATAGTGGCGGCTGGACCAGCCTGAATGCCTGGGCTCAGTCCTGGACAGTCACCGGTCTGACCGAGGGATCCCATACAGTTGTTTTTCGCGCCCTTGACCGGTTCGGATTCGCCGGCGCCAGCTATTTGCTGTCATTCGGGATCGACTTGACACCCCCGTACCCACCTCAGATCACATCGCCGATCGATTTGTGGACGGTTACCGGTACCACCGGTGCCATCGAACTGTATGGCACCGCAACCGACCCGGTGGTCAATGGCGCCGGTGGACAGGTTTCGCAGCTAAGCTGGCGGGCATCGCGGACAACGTCAACAACGCATTGGTGGGACGGATTTGGCTACGTCTCGGCGACGCCATTTGATATTGACCAGTCAACTGGCAGTGCCTGGAACGTGCCACTGCCGGTCAGTGGCGAGGCCCGATACGAATTCAGCGTCGTCGAGGTACTGGACAGCACATTGGAGTGGACCAACGCAATGGTAACGACGATTACGGTGTTTGCCGACGCGACCACGCCGTCCGTCGCCGTCACATTTCCAGCCGATGGGACGCTGCTGGCCGGATTTCCAGGCAACCTGGCCGGGACCTCCACTGACCCTGGTGATGCGCCGTCGGGTGTCTCAGCCGTCGACATCAGCGTGTTTGACGGCGCCAGTTACTGGGACGGCGGGTCCTTTGCCAGCCTGACCGAATTGCGGTTCGCCGCTAACGGCACCGCAAACTGGAGCCGGACAGAAACCCTGTCTGGCAGCGACGGGACATACCTGGTCAATGCGTTTGCCACGGATCGCGGTGGCCTGGTTGGCAGTTCTTCGGTTACCTTTGTCGTCGATACGATGGCGCCATCGTGCATCACCTGCGTCAGTGTCAACGCGCCGTTGGATCCATTTACCAATACCCAGACTGTTCCGCTCCAGCTGGATGCCAACGACGATCATGGGCCGATCGAAATGCGCCTGGGCGGCGACATCATCGATGGGATCAGTGGCGTCTGGATCCCCTTTGCCGCGATCACAAATGTGACATTGTCCCCAGGTGATGGGCTGAAAACCGTCGATGTCGAGTACCGCGATATCCTCGCGAATCCCACGACCGTCTTTTCGGATTCGATCACTTTGGACACAACCCCGCCTGCGGCAGCCGTCACCATCGAATCAGGATTGCCCGCCACGTCTGTAGCCCTGGTCAATATTAACCTTTGGGCACCGGATGCGGTTACATACGACCTGTCCGGTGATATCGCTGGCCCCGTTTTTGGCGCGGCGATGACCGCCAGCACCACCGCGACTCTCACGGCCGGCGATACCGTCAAGACCATCAGCCTGACCGCATACGATGCCGCTGGAAATTCGACAACCGTCACCGACACGATCGAACTGGATACGACCCCTCCGGTCCTGACTGCCATTGATCTTCAAAGCGGGCAAGCGGCGACAAGTAACGTCGCGATCCAGATCGACCTTTCGGCATCGGGCGACCCGTTCCAGATGCGACTGACGGGGACGATTACAGACACGGGCTGGGTCCCATTCCTGGCGACCACGTTCGAAAACCTGACCGGTGGCGACGGGACCAAAACTATCTGGGCGACCATCCGCGACGACGTCGGACTGACCGCTGGACCGGTCAGTGACCAGATCGATCTGGACACGTCCGCACCCGCGGCCCCGGCATTCGTCAGCGTAGTCGGCAGTGAATCCAGTTTTGCCATTACCTGGACCGCGTCCCCGCAAACAGACCTGTACTGGGTCTATTATGGCAACGCTTCTGGACCACCTTATTCAGGCTTGACCGCCGACCAGGGACCCAATCCCGTGTCAGTGGCCCACCCAACGACGTTTCTGACGTTGACCGGATTTTCAGTGCCGCAGGACATTTATGTCGCCATTCGCGCCGGCGATAACGTCGGCAATGTCAGCGGCTTCAGCATCGAGGTATCGGCATCGCTATCGTCATTAACCGGACCGACCATCTATTCCGTAGCCCACCAGGCGCTATTCTTTGTCACTGATGTCGTTCTCTACCAGACTATTGACGTTGGCGGGGGCAGCCAAGATTTCGGCAGTGATATTGCGGTGTGGGACGACATCAATAACGATGGCCACCTGGACATACTGGTTGGTGCCAGCAATTACAGCAGTCGACGCGGCCGTGTTTACGGGATCTCGGGCGTAGATGGTTCGCAACTGTTTGTCGTCACTGGTGAAACAGGCCAGACCAGCGACTTCGGCGAGTCCATCGCGGTTATTGGCGATGTCAATGAGGACGGCATCCGCGATTTTGTGGTGACCGCGCCCGGCTGGAACAACGGCTCGACCAACAGCGGCAAGATCTACGTCTATTCCGGTGTTGATCGTACGTTGCTGTTTTCCGTCGCCGGGGATCCGGCCAGTACAAATTCAGGCTTTGGATCAGACGTTGCTGCGATGCCGGATGTCGATGGCGATGGCACCCTGGATCTGGTCGTCGGTGACAAGAACTGGATTGGTGTGCAGCGAACTGGCAAAGTCTACGTCCTGTCAGGTACAGATGGGACCGAACTGACGACGTCAGTCGGAGCTGGCGCCAATTATGACTACGGTTCCGTGGTTGCCAGTTCGCCGGACCTGACAGGCGACGGGACTCCTGATTATCTGGTCGGTGAAGCCCGCGGAGCCGGTCAATCCAAGGGTACGTTCTACGTCCGATCGGGTACAGACAGCAGTGTAATCTGGACCAAGACCGGCGAAAACAACCAGGATGGACTGCCAGATGCCGTCGCCACGATCGGGGACGTGGACCTGGATGGCATCGCCGACATTGCAATCTCTACCTTTGACTACACCGGATCTGATTTCGGCAAGGTGTACCTTTATTCGGGCGATTCCGGCATCGAATTGTGTACCTACATCGGTGTCGCAGGCGAGGGTGTCGGCAGCGCCATTGCACCGGCAGGCGACCTGACCGGGGACGGCATCCCGGATTTCTATGTCGGTGCCGAACAGGCCGATTTTGTACCCACCGATTCCGGCAGTATTTACGCAATGTCAGGCAGCGACTGTACGGCAATTCGCCGTTGGGACGGTGTCACCACCGGCACCCGGATCGGGCACCGACTTGCGTCCGGCGATATTAATGCCGATGGCGGCCAGGATTTCCTGGCATCTTCAGTCATCGAGGAAAAAATTTACCACTACCAGACCGTTGGACTCCAACGAGCGGATTCGCCGTTTACGACAGCTACATTTTCGGTCACTGCTCAGACAACGGCACGGACACTTAGATACCGGATCGACGGTGGCGCATGGTCTGATCCAATAACAGCGCTGACTAACGGATTTCAGGTTGTAATCACGGGAGTGTCCGAGGGCACGCATAGCATCGACACCCAGGCATTCGACAAACATGGCGTCGCGGGTAATATTGTTTCGACCAGTTGGTCAGCTGATTTCACAGCACCCGACAACGTTGCGATTGTTTCCCCGTTTTTTTTGGAGAACACTTCGGCGACAACGGTCACAGGGACTGCGACAGATCCGATCGTTGCCGGAACCGGGGGGACCATCGCCGCGATCGACTGGGCCGTCTATCAGTCCAGCTCCGGTTTCTGGTGGAACGGTTCGACCTATGGCGCGTCATCACCGGAATATACCCTGAAGTCTTCCTCGTCACCTTGGACATTTGTCGGTCCGTTCAGTACGGGAGGAAACTATCGAGTTCGGACCCGCGCATACGACGGTGCGCTTAACCAATCATCGGCGGTGACAGAAGTCGAGTTTGTCTATGTCCCGTAATCGGCATAGTTGCCTTGTCCACAACAGTACACAAAGGCCCGGGGTCACTGTGATAATACCTGCAAACCCAAAACAGTCAGCAGCTACAATGTTACGAACCGACCGAAAGATAACTTATCGATGAAAGACAGAACGACTCGCGTATTAATCGCTGACGACCAGGCGCTGATCCGCCACAGCATCGCTTCGATGCTGAATGCGCTGGCCGGCGACCGGATTGAGATCGTCGGATCGGTCGCCAATGGACTTGACGCGATTGAGCGATTCGCTGAATTTGATGCCGATGTGGTCTTTCTGGATATCGAGATGCCGGAACTGGATGGTGTCGAGTGTGTCAAGGCGATGAAGATGCAACAACCGGATGTACGCATCGCGATTGTGTCCGGCGTTGCCAGCGGCCCAATGGGTGTCGATGCGATCAGCGCCGGTGCGGATTACATTCTGGACAAGGCCGAACTGACGCCGGACACGATCCGTGCGCTGATGGTCGACCTGGAGCTGGTCGATGGATAACCACAGGCCCCTAACCAGCCCGAATAGCAGCCACGCGAGCTGGAATAACTGCAATGAAGATTGAAAACCCTTCGATTCTGGTCGTCGATGACTCTCGGTTGATCCGGAGGCGCATCTGTGACGGCATTGACAGCAGCGGACTGGCAACAGTATGCGGTGAGGCCGGTGACGGGCAGGAGGCGATCGAGCAGTTTCGCAAACTGTGCCCCGACATCGTCCTGCTGGACCTGCAAATGCCGGTCATGGACGGATTGACCGCTCTTCGCGAAATCATTGCAATTAATCCTCAGGCGATCGTCATTGTTATTTCCAGCCACGTTGCCGAAGCCGACGGTGTCCAGGCATTGTCAGCCGGTGCGGTCGCCCTGGTCGACAAATCGGACTTTGAACCTGATACCGTCATGACAACCGTCAACGAGATCCTGACCTATGTCTGATTCGGAATTGACCGCAATTATTGTCGACGACCAGCCATTTGTGCGCGACCGTATTCGCGCACTGCTGGAGGCACAGGCCGCGCCGGCGATCAACGTCATCGGCGAAGCGGCAAACGCCGTGGATGCAATGCAACTGGTTCGCGCTCATGCCCCAGACTTGATTACCCTTGACATCGAAATGCCGGATGGCGGCGGCATGCCGTTGCTGGACATGGTGCGGGATGAACCCAAGAAACCCCGTATTATTGTGGTCACGCACTCTCGCAGCGAGGAAATTGTCATGTCTGCGCTGGCTGGAGGCGCGTCGACGATACTGAAGAAAGACGACCTGACAGAACAGACCATTGGCACGGCAATCGCCGAGGCGCTGGCCGCTGCTGGTTCGAACCAGACCGGTGGCAACGCAAAGTCCGATCTGGACGAGCCTGCACCGTGAACAGTCGGACAATGAACCGCAGACCGCCTACCGTGCGTCTCCTGATCGTCGACGACCAGCCATTTGTCCGAAAGCGGATTCAACAGCTGGCCGAGAAAATTTATTCGCTGGACATCCAGGTTATTGGCGCCACCGACGATTGGAAAGAAGTCAATAGACTGCTGGACACCGCGCGACCCGATGTTATTACAATGGATATTGAAATGCCAAAGCTGGGAGGTAAGGATGTCCTGCAAGAGGTTCTCAATTGGGACCCGGATGCACGGGTAATCATACTGTCCGCAGTCGAAGACACTGGTGCACACGTTGCAATGTTGAATATGGGTGCCAGGACGTTTCTCAGCAAGAATGACCTGAGCCACAACTCTCTGGAAGTGGCCATCCACGAGGCCCTTGCCTGACAATGCCATTCCCACTGACACACTGGAACCGAGAAAGGACCGACACGTGACCAAGACCGTTCTGATCGCCGACGACAACCCCCTGATTCGCCGCGCGGTAATTTCGACCATTCGCCAGATCGGCGGGACAGATTATGTGATCAAAGCTGAGGCTGACAACGGAGTAGATGCTGTCCAGTCGTTTCAGGAACATCTGCCGGATATCGTCCTGATGGACCTGGAGATGCCCGGAAAGGATGGGATTGAATGCCTGCAGGAAATGCTGAAGATTAAACCAAACGCCCGCATTGCCATCATATCGGCGACCCTGGATTCTGATCGCCTGGTCGACGCCGTGGCACTGGGCGCAACTGCGACATTGGCCAAAACGGACTTGACGGCAGACAGCCTGTCCGAGATCTTGACCCAGCTGGAGCCCTGACCTTGCCCGTCCCCGATACTCTACGGGTCCTGATCGTTGACGATTCGGACCTGATGCGCTACACGATTGAGCAGGCGCTGCGCACCAGCAACCTGCCTCGGGTCGACGTCGTTGCGACGGCCAGGGACGGCCGCGAGGCACTGGGCGCATACCGTGAACATTTGCCTGACATTGTATTTTCTGATCTGGAAATGCCGGGTATGAACGGACTGGATTTTATCGAGGCACTGGTTACAGAGTTCCCGGACGCCCGGGTCGTGGTTGTTTCCGGCTCGTTTAACGAATCAATGCGAATGGAAGCGATCACCCGCGGCGCTCTTGTAATTGCCGACAAGAAGTCCGTCAACCGGCACAAATTGGGCAAATTGATCGAGGCGATTTATGACTGAAGCGGTCACAACTGCTGGTGCCGGACGCAAGAAACGGCTCAGCCGCACAGTCGTCTACGGATTGTACGGTCTGGCCGTGGGATTAGTAATTCCTGTCGCCGGCTGGATGGTCGATCACTATTTCCTTTTCGGCCGGTTGCCGGCCCAGGTATCGTTGCAGCTGCTCACTGAAATTCATCGCGTTACACCGATCCACTATTTCATCGATTCAATACCAGTAATCCTGGCGGTGCTGGCGATGCTGGTGGGACGCAAACAGGAACAAGTCGTTTACTACTCCGAAAACCTGGAAACACTGGTGGACGAGCGTACCCGGGAATTGAACGAGGCCAAGTCGCAGCAGGACCAAATCCTGGGCAGCGTCGATGTCGGACTGTTCCTGCTGCACGGGGACATGTCCATCAGCGAACAAATGTCGGCAATGACACCGGATTTGGTGCCCGGCATTGACACGCCGGATGTCCAATTGGACGATTTACTGGCCGAACTGGTCCAGGAAGACCGACGCAAAACGATCAAGCAGTTCCTGGCACTCCTGTTTCGTGCCAACTTGAATGATACGACGGTGGACAACCTGAACCCGCTCAAGGAACTGGTGCTCAGCCGGGACGGCGGCGAACGCTACCTGAGGCTCGATTTCTATCGCCGCCGAGTCGAAGGTGAAATACAACAGGTACTGGTCACGATTACAGATTTCACCGAGCAGGTGACCCTGAACAGGGCCGTCGAGGAATCAGAACGTCGATCACGTGCATCCAGCCGCCTTGTCAACCTGGTCCTGGATGTCGACCCGACCATGATGGCGGACTTCCTCGACTCTGCAGACGAGGAATTTTCGTCAATTATGTCCATGTTGCAGGGCGCCGGAAACGAGCCAGGACCCGAAATCATCGCCGATCTGTTCCAGGCGATCCATTCCATCAAGGGCAACGCCGGCTTGCTGGGGATCGAAATGATTGAGATGGTTGGGCACGCGACGGAAGACCGGCTGTCCGAATTGCGGGGCCGTACCCACCTTGATGCACTGGACCTGCTGCCAACAATTATGGGACTCAGGGATCTGGTTAACTCGGTCAAACGGGTCAAGCGAATCGTCGAATCCATTTCCGTCTACTACGAAACGTTTTCGGCATCGACACGCACGAATGCTGAACTGCTGTGCGACTTTCTGGAGCAGTCGGTTCAACAAGTCGCCCACAGGATGGATCGGTCCCTGGTTGTTGAAGTTGCAGACGGCAAAGATCTGCCCGACATTCCAGACGAGTACCGCAAAATCATCAAGGATGCGATTACGCAGATGGTCCGCAATGCCGCCAGCCACGGGATCGAACCCGAGGATGTCCGCGCCCAGTTGGGCAAACCACCGGAGGGTCAAATTCATATGGCGTTCGATGTAGATGGCAGCGAACTGGCGATCTCTATCGGTGACGATGGGTCAGGGATTCCGATGGATGCGCTGCGGCGAAAGGCAGTCACGACCGGGCGGGAATCGGAAGACAAGATTGCTTCGTGGTCGGAGTCTCAATTGATTAACCTGATTTTTGAAGACGATTTTTCGACAACAGAATCCGCCGACACAATGTCCGGCCGGGGGGTCGGGCTCGGTCTCGTTCGTACGAAAATCCAGAACCTTGGCGGACGCATTGATGTTCATACACGTGACGGCGTCGGCACGACCTTTCGCCTGGTACTGCCGGCATCGGGGACCTTGACCAAAGGACCCCGGCTGTGAGTACGATTACAGCAGACCGTACCCGGGATTTTGTCAGTTCCGTCGCAACGATGCTCAGCGAGTTTTCCGAAGGATGGATCGTACCCGGCGTGCCATTCCCAATCCAGATGGATCCGGCAAAAACAGCAACCGGTGTTCATTTGTTGGGTCCTGACGATGGCGAGTTTGTCAGCCTGATGGTTTCAGATCCGCTTATCGCCCGCCTTTCGGGCGCATATGCTGCCGAAGTTGACCCGAAAGCCGTTCTTGAGGAACTGGCCGAACTAACCGCAGACCTGGTCAGTTCGCGACTGCACCTGGACTTGCCGTTGTCGGTCATTACCCGGGGAGGGCAAACACTGTCGGACCCAATCCAGGAACCAGCCCAGACATGGACCCGGGGGCCGGGGCTTGACCTTGCAATACCACTGCAAGGCGAAGGCGACGAATCGCTTCTGGTCATATCCACTGTACAGTTTTCGATTTGATCCCCGGTCGCCCGCGAGCGTCAGGACAGGGATTGCTCGATCACATCCTGCAATGCCAACCTGTAACTGTCCCGATCAAATGGTTTGGGCAGGAACCCTGATGCACCCAGCGTCATCGCCTCGACAGCTGTCTCGGCATCACTGATTGCCGAGACAACCAGGATACGGACGGTCGGGTCGATAGCCAGCATTTCGCGCAGGCAGGTCAATCCGTCCATTTCGGGCATCGTGATGTCGAGCGACACAAGATCGGGAGACATCTCGCGAAATTTTTCCAGCGCCGTCACACCATCAGATGCCGAGCCAACGACTTCCAGCTCCATGCCGTCCACATAGCTGACGATCGTTTCCCGGGTAATCATTGAATCATCCACAATCAGCAACTTAGATGTCATCTCAGGTCATCGCTTCCTTGTCGGAGACCAAATTCAACAAAACAGCACATCAGTTTAACCAGCCGATTCCGTTGCGAAATACGAATCCATTCCATTGAAATTCAGCGATCTGGAAACTCGCGATTCCGTCCAACCGTGAATTTGCTCCCGCCGCATCTTCATAAACTTTGGGCGGACTGATCGTCAGGTTAGCGACATTCATGATACCGACCGCGTTGCCGGCTGCAAGGTTACACATTTCGCCGACCAGTTCCCTGTAAACCGCATCGCTGGCCGGCACACCGGGCAACACCTTGGGCAACAACGAAGCCAGCAACGAGCGCTCTATTGTCAAGAACAGGACACCGTTCTTTTCGCCCGACAGTTCAATCGACGCGGTAAAATCGAACAGTTCCGGTTCGTCCTCGACCAGCACGCGACGGAGTTCGGCAGACTGGGCGCCGGAGCCAGCGTGACTTTCGAGATACTCAATTACTTTTTGTGACGCTGCGACCGTTTTGCCCCAAGCAACACGACTTGATTCGTCACCCTCTTCCAGGTGACGACCGTGGCGATCCACCGGCGGCACGTAGTCACGCGCCTGCGAAAGAACATCTTCGTTCTGCGGATCCCGGGCAAATCCATACGCCAGTTCGGCGGGCAAGGCGTGGGCGAACAGGAAACCCTGCAGTCCGTTGCAGCGGTATTGTTGCAGCAGCTCGAATTCCTCAACGGTTTCGACGCCCTCGGCAATCGTGCCCAGTCCCAGATTCTCGGCAAGCAGTACGACTGAACGAATGATCTCCCTGCTGCGCTCATCGTTGACCATTCGCGACACAAAAACCCGGTCGATCTTGAGCGTGTC
>JBFJWU010000074.1:0-11609 GCA_041623475.1 bacterium
GCGAGGACGGCTGTGCGAGGACAGCGCCGCAAATTGCCTGAAGCCGACCACCGTAGAAGGTGTGCAGATTTGCGTGAGATGTGGTGATGCCCGCAGCAAAGACGCCGCAGACATAGCAGCGCTATGGCGAGGACGGCTGCGCGAGGACAGCGCCGCAGATTGCGTAAAGCTGCACACCGGAAAGGTTATTCGACGCGGCCCTGGCGTACCCACCGCCTCCGCACCCGGTCAAAGTACAGCCAGTCAATCCCGCCCCCGGACCGGGCGACGAACTGATATTCGCGACGCACCAGTTGCTGCCACCAGCCACCGCTCAGCAGGTAAGACCCCAGCCGTGCTGGCCAATGACGCTCATCGACTGCAGCTGGTGCACATAGTGGCGGTTGCTGCAGTCGTTGTGGCCTTGCCAGGACACGGCGAACCAGCGACGGCTGCTGGACAACCTGGGCTCGTGGTGGGTTGAGTTCTGAAAACGGTTCCCAGGTAACTCGGGCCTCGGGCAGGTGCCCTGGCCGCAGGCGCGGCTGCAGCACCGCCTCGGCACCAAATTCTGCCCGCACCCGTGCCATGGCCCGCTGGGCCGCGTCCTGGTCCCGCTGCTTGTGCCGTTCCAACAGGTCCCGGTTCCGGGGCGAAACGGGTTCGCTGTCGGCGGTCATGGTCAGTTCGACAATACCGCTGCGTACAGGAATCGATGCCAGCCGCAGGCGGATCAGGTCCAGCAACGTCCGCCGGCACCACGTGGGCACCGCCGGCTGGATTGTGTCCTGGACACGCTGGCCATCCTCCAGGACAAATACCAGGTGCAATCGGCAAACCAGTTCCTGCTGTGCTTCCAGTTCCGTAATAATGTTGTGCAGCAGGCGTTTGATCAGGAATAACAATCGTTCCTGGTTGGTTTCGGCATCATCCAGGTATTGACGGCGGCGGGCGGGCACAGGCAACACTTGCCCCCGTAACGGCCGCCGGATTTCCCCCCGCGCCTCGCGATAGATCTGCCAGACCTGGTCACCGTAACGGTCGCGTACGCCCGTTGCCGGCAACCGCACCAGATCCCCGATCGTACTAACCGCCAGATGTTCCAGTTGCTGCAGGACCCGGGCCGGTATCGGCAGGCGCCGCAGCTGGACATTGTTGCAGGCCATGCGCTCCTGCTTGTTACTGGCCAGGACCGTTACCCTTCGACGGGTCCGCGCCACAGCCCAGGTGCCGAAGCGCGAAAATCCGACCACCGGCACAGCCCGCAGGCCATGGGCCTGCAAGTCACGTTGCAGCTGAGTCGCCCACGTCTTCAATGAATCATACAGATTGCCCAGTCCGGACGCGTCCAGCCAGAAAATGCCCGGCTCGTCGGGACTGGGTTCGACCACCGGACTATAGCGGCTCAGCCTGCGATGAATGTCAAGGACCGCTGTGTCAATTTCCGGCTGCCCAACGGTTTCGGCACACAGATCCGGGTCCAGCGACAACCCGGCAGCATATTTCATCCCCGGCAGGATACTGGCGGACCGAGCCCGTTCGTTGACCCACAGTATTGGGCTTTGGGGTTTATCCTGGGCGACGACCGCGACCGGTCGGCCGCACCATTCGGGGCGCCGGCGCAACAGCAACTGCAAAGGCAGTGCCGGAATATCAATGCAGGCCGTCCGGTCCACAATACTCTCGCTGCACCACCCATCCCGGTCCGTGCTGTTTGTCCTTGACGATTTCAATTTCGACCCGGAAGCGACTGTCCCCCAGGCGCTCGCAACGAACCTGTCCACGCAGTGACACCATAGAGCCCAGCGATGGATGGTTACGGGCCTTGCGGGTCAGGCACAGCAGGGCAGAATCATGGGCACGGGCCAGTTGCAGCAGGCGACCCTGCAGGGGCGTCGGCAGAATGGCGCTGGCACCCAGATCGACAATAACCAGGCCAAAAGCGCCGGACCTCAGCAATTTGTCGGCAACTCGACCTGCGGCCTGCGCACCATCCACCCGAACCATAGCCAGTGCACCCAGGTCCACACCGCTTTCGACCGCGTCCGGTGCAAAAAATGTATCTGGCATCGCGCTGATCCAGGCCACAAATTCACCTTCGGCCTGGGCATCAACGACCAGTTGCGTGGCACCGCTCAGCAAACCATCACCGTCAGTAGAAGACAGCTCGCATAAACGCCCAGCCAGGGCTTGCCGGTCCCAGCGCCGCTGGCCAGGTGCATCAGGAAGATATCCGGGAACACCGGCGTGAGGACTGAGGCGCTGTGGGTGTGGCATTCCGGCGCGCAACAATCGTACAGTCGCCCGGGCCTGCGAGGGGAATGCAGCCTGTTGTTGGATCACGGCTTCCGGACGGGCCATCAGTCCAGCCTCCGCCGAACTTCGACAACCCGGCCGAGGATCTCGAAACGTTCACCATTGGCCACAGGGACAATCGGCGCATACTGGTCGTTTTCCGGATGCAGCTCAACTCGACCGCCCACTTCACGATAGGTCTTGACCGTGGCCTCGTCACCGACAATGGCAACAACGATGTCCCCTGGACGGGCACTGGGCTGGCGTCGGACCAGGACGGTGTCGCCGGGCAGGATACCGGCGTTCAACATACTTTCGCCGCGGACCCGCAGGGCAAACATACCATCGGCACGGTCGGCTTCGATCGGCAGGTAACCATCAGGGTATTCAATGGCGGTGGTCAACTGGCCGGCCTGGACCTGACCCAGCATCGGCACCAGTGTCGATGCCACCGGCTGGTCAGGCAGGCGATATCCCCGGGCCTGGCCATCGTTTTTGACCAGTTTGCCCTCGGCCACCAGGGCCTCCAGATGCTGCCGGGCAGACTGGACCGCCCTGAAACCGAACGCATCCTGGACCTCGCGCGTGGTGGGCGGGATCCCTTGCAGGATTCGCTGCCGGACAAACTCAAAAACCCGCCTGCGGGTCTGACCTGGGCGACTGTAAGCCATGGTTCAGCATGAAAACAGACAAATGTCTGCTTGTCAAATCAAAAGACCCCGTCCCCGGGAATGCCTGTTTTGGGGCGACATTCCGGTCCGTCGATAGTGGCCTGGTTGTTGATGCCCGACCGGGGCAATCAGGACGACGCGGTATCGCCCAGTGTATATCCGCAGACGCGACAGAAGCGCGCATCCGATGCAATGATGACTGTTGAACAATCAGGACAGCGTCGTTCGGCCTCTGCCGTATTACGCAGGTATGACAGTTCCGATGTCACAATCCCGGTCGGCACAGCAATGATCGCATATCCCATAATCATCACTACTGAAGCGCAGAACTGCCCCAGTGGTGTCTGCGGCGCGATATCGCCATAGCCAACCGTGGTCAGCGTCACAATCGCCCAATAGATGCTACTGGGAATGCTGGTGTAACCGTGCTCCGGCCCCTCAATCACATACATCAATGAACCGATGACAATCACCAGCGTCAGGACGGCATAGATAAACACGCCGATTTTTCGCCGACTGGCCCGCAACGCCTGCATCAGCAGGTTCGCCTCTTTCATATACAGCGTCAGCTTGAGGATACGGAAGATCCGCAGCAACCTCAGCACACGGACAATCATCAGGTAATGCCCCTTGGGCAACAGCAGCCCCAGGAACGTCGGCAGGACGGACAGCAGGTCAATAATGCCAAAGAAGCTGAGCGCGTATCGCAGCGGACGTTTGACGCACAGCAACCGGACAATGTATTCGATGCTGAACAGAATGGTAAAGCCCCATTCCACGACAATCAGGGCCGTGCCATAGGCCTCGCGAAAAGAAGCCATGCTTTCCAGCACCACAGCCAGGACACTGCCCAGGATCGCAAAAATCAATACCAGGTCAAATGCCCGTCCCAGGCCAGGTTCGGACTCAAAAATAACGTGGTACAACGCCTGCCGAATCTTGCCCTCGGCTGGCTGGAAATAGGTTTTCTGGGGCTGGATCTGCATGTTCATGACATCCCTGTGCGGTATGGACCATTATTATTCCAGAGTAACCCCGCCAGGCCAGTGACCGGGTCAATGCCTGAATTCATGGATCAGCAGGCAACTGATTTCGCCATTGGCGATTATTGAACCGATTTTGGGTAGTATATGCGTGTGCCTTGGGGGGGCACCATTAATTGGAACTTTCGATGCGACCCCTGATATTAATTACATTCGAGGCCCCGCGTGCCGCAAGGAACTGACATTCTTAGAGACCTCAGGCTTCTAAGGCTTGGGGCCATCGCAATAGCTGCCCTTGCATTCTGGCTGCTTTTCGGAGCCGTCAATAAAATCAATTCAGCCATCGAGCAGAACACCGTTGAACGGGAACGTCAACTACTGTTGACAGAACTGGTCAGTGCCGTCGAACTGCTGGACGAGAAGACGGCCGAGGCTGTTCGCCTGGCTGCGTCTACCGGTGAACAGAAATACCGCGACACCTATCAGAACTCAATCCGCAAGCTTGACCGATCCCTGGACATGCTGGCGACAGCCCTGGAAACAGATCGGCAGTCGCTGCGACTGGACAAACCACAACACGACCGCCTGCGAAAACTGGAAAACCGTGTGTTTGAATTGATTGCTGACGGCGATTCTGATGCCGCGCGGCAACTGGCGTTTGGTGATGCCTATATTGAGCTGACCGACCAGTTTTCCGGTATCTATATTTCCTATGTTTCGGCGGTCCAGCAGCTCGCTGCCGATGCGGGCGAAGCATCGGCAGCCACGCTGCAACAGGCAATCCGTTCTGCCATCGGGCTGGTATTGCTGTTTATTGTCAGCCTCGTCGGCGGACTGGCCATCGTGTCCCGGCAGAACCGCAAAATCAGGGAGTCACGCCAGGAGATACTTCGACGTGAACAATTACAGGCGTTGTATCTGGAAACCATTCCCGTCGCAATTATTATTGCCTCGGAAAAACGTGAAATCATTTTTGAGAATTATGTTGCCCGGGAGATGTTTTCAAACCGGACAGCCGAATATATTGCGACGACGTCCGAATCCAGCAGGGGTATTTTTGCAAACAGCAATGAAGATGGCGAACCCGAACCTGTCGACCTGATTGCCGAGGCACTGCAGAAGGGAACCATAGGGCACGACAATTTGTTTTTTTACCGCGGCGACTGGCCGGAACCCATCTATGCCCAATGCATTGGCAAGGTTGCGGAACCGACAGACACAGGTGACCGATCAATCATTCTGGCAATCAGCGACATCACGTCCCAGATCCGCATTGCCGAACGTCTGCGACACGTTCTGGAGGAATCGGAATTGAACCGTCAAAGCAAGGAACGGTTTTTCGCGGCACTGACGCATGACCTCAAAACGCCGCTGACGGCAATTATCGGCAACGCCGGCATGCTGGAATTTGATGCCTCGAATTCTGAGCTGCCTGACTTCGTCGACTATGGCAAGACGATCAAGCGGTCCGGGGAACGGTTGTTGAAGCTGATCGAGGAAATCATGGAAGTCAGCCGTGCCCAGTCGGGGCGACTGGAACTGGATATTGCCGAACTCGACCTCCCATCGTTCCTGTCGGAACTGGTCTCCCAGCTGGAGGCCGTGACCTCGATCAACAACAATCAATTGTCCGTCGATGTCGACGACGACGTTGGCTCGATCCATACTGATGAACATCGATTGCACCAGATCCTGTCCAACCTGGTCTCGAACGCTGCCAAGTTCACATCGGATGGCACCATCACGATCAAGGCCGCGAATGTCGAAAGCGGCATTCGCATCGCTGTCAGGGATACCGGCATCGGCATGACCAGTGAAGAGCTGGAACGGGCCTTTGAAGCCTATACCCAGGCGTCCAGCTCAACGGCCCGGAAGTTTGGCGGCACTGGCCTGGGCCTGACCATCTGCCGTGAACTGACAGGCAAACTGGGCAGCGTCCTGCAAGCCACCAGCGCACCCGGTGAAGGGACCGAGTTTTATTTCGTCCTGAAGGACCTGCAGTCGCAGTCGTAACCGGGCGGGCTCAGTCCCGCAGTGATTTGACGTAAAGGATCAGCGACTCCAACTCGCCGCCAACCACTTCATCACCCCACGCCGGCATACGTGGGGAACGACCGACAGCCGCACCACCTTCGGCAATAATCCGGCGCAGGTATGCATCGTCGATCTGGCTTTTGGTCAGGTTGAATGGTGGCGGATCCTTGATGAAATTAGACAGTTTCCCGTCTCCTTGGCCCGAGTATCCGTGACACAGGACGCAACGGGTCAGGAATATTTCGCGGCCCTTTTTGTAGGTTGGCTTGTACGAATGTGATGCCTGCCGTACCAGCTCCAGGGCACGGGCGGTATCGGTTCGCAGCAGTTCAACAAAATCGACGACCGATTCCAGTCCGATGCATGTTAATTCATCTGACCACGGTGGCATCCGGGGATCGACGCCAGACACACCGCCTCCTAAATAAACGACCTTGCGTATGTCCGCGCGGCTCTGCCCATGTTTAGGCTCAAGCAGGCTGGTCGACGGATAATCATCGACCCGGACTGGCACCGCCCCTTCGCCCATTCCCTTCGGGCCGTGGCACAGACTGCACTGGTCCAGATAAATCCGGGCACCGTATTCGACCGAAACCGGTACAGGATCGTTTGTGGTTTCGGGAACAGGATTGGTTTCGGCTGGCGGTTTGGCTCGAGATCCGCAGAACTCTGAACCGTTCGCGGACGACGCAGAGAAAAATATTATCGTACCGATGGCCGCCAGACCGAGCCTCATTCTTTTGCGGCCTTGTCGCTTCCGGATTGGTCAGATCCGGATTTCTCTTTTTCGCCTTTGCCCGATTCACCCTTTTGATCGCCGGTAACCACCTCAATTGTCATATGCATCTTGGGGTGAATGGCACATTCAACCTCCACGGTCCCCTCTTCTTCAAAAACGACATCCCGGGCTTCCCCCTGGGGATATGACCCCAGGTCAAACGACTTTATTGGTGAAAGGCTGTATACATTGTGAAAAAACGGATCATTGTTTTCGAACGAAACCGTTTCGCCCTTTTTGATCGTTAATTTGTCGACCGTAAACTGTTTGTTCTTCTGGCCCACGACGTACTGGGTTGATTTCTTTCCCGGTTCCGGGGTATCACCAGCCGCGCGGACCGGCGATGCGGTCATCGACACCCCAAGGACCAGGACGAATCCCAGCAGGTGCAATTCAGATTTTGCCTTCATTTTTTTCTCCTTAAACAATACGGGGCGCTGGTCAGGGAACCGGAAACCCGGCGAATCGTTGCGTATCACAGCTCAATGATTCGAGAAACGAAACGACTTTGTCAATTTCTGATGGTTCCAGATTAGCGGGTTTGAACGACGGTGACAGATTGGTATCGGTTTCAAAGCCATCCACATAATGCCGCACGGCCTCTGCCAAAGTACTGGCCGACCCGTCATGGAAATACGGTGCCGTGTGGGCAATGTCCCTCAGTTGGGACGTTTTAAAAGCCCCGTGGACGATGCGCAGTGGCACGACACCATAACGGCCGGGGTCACCGCCGGAACCGGACGATAGACCGATATTGTGAAATCCGTCATCACTGAAGGTCGGCGGTTGGTGGCAGACGGCGCAGTTTCCTTTGTCCTCGGCAACAAACAGCTTGAACCCCGCAACCTCGTCCACGGACAGCGCCTGATCATCCCCCGCTACCCATTGGTCAAACCGGGAGTCATCACAGACCAGGGTTGACTGAAAATCCGCAAGCGCCTGCGCAATTCTATCCATATCTACTTGATCGTCCCCAAAGGCCCGCCTGAAGGCGCGCCTGTATGACCGCGAATCTGCTACTCGTTGCTGCAATTGGGACAGGGACAGATCCATTTCCTCGCTGCTGCGCACAGGCACCAGTGCCTGTGCGTGCAATGAATCGGCGCGGCCATCCCAAAACAGAAACCCGTATCGGGCGCTGTTGATGACAGACGGCGTATGGCGGCCAAGTCTGTTGCCATTGACCCCGTTATTGAATGACTGGCCATCCGCCCAATGCAGCGAAGGAATGTGACATGTCGCACAGGACATGGTGCCGGGACCGCTCAATTGGGGGTCAAAAAACAATGCCTGTCCCAGAGCGACAGATTCCGGATTGACCGGCGGCAATGGATTCAACTGCCAGGCGGATTTCTGGTCCGGGCTGACAGTGTCGCTATTGGCATCAGCCTCGACTAGCAACAACGGCCAGACGATCGCTGTCGCGCACCACACTGAAATGAACTGTCGAAAATTCATGTTGGGAAACACCTTCATAAAACTGCGTTCGTGCCCCCCAACACGATCAAATCGATTTTACATTATCAATAAACGGTGCCGGCACACTAGTCCCCGGCTTGCACAGAGATCATATCGTGAATCCAGACCGAATTCCAGACCGGTGAAGCGATCAGAGTCCAGTTCCTGGCTGCTAAGATGCAGACGTGAGTCCGAAAGCAGTGACCAGGCCCAGCGGTGAACGTTAGCCAGTTGATTGTGATCGCAACGACCGCCGGCATTCTTTCGGCCTGCGGCGGCGACCGGTTTGCCGTCGCGCCGGAACTGCGCCCCCCTGATGATTATGTATTTACACCGTTCAATTGGCTGGACAGGGCTCCGGATTCGGTCGCGACATTCCTGTGTCCCTCAGCACAGGACGAATCGCTGGCCGCCGACGAAATCTTTATCGAATGCAGCATCGAGGGCATCCGCCCTGTCGCCGCGCCCCCCCGGCCGGTAACTGCATTGACAGTCATGGCTTACAATTTCGAGCGCGGACAGGAGTTTGACCAACAGCTTGCCTGGTTTACAGGACCAGACGCACCGCATATTGACATCCTGCTGGCCAGCGAGGTCGACCGCGGCTGCAAACGCAGTGGCAATCGCCACGTTGCTGCCGAACTGGCCGCCGCCATGGACATGTACGTGGTGTTTGCTGTGGAATTTGTCGAACTGGCACGTCCCGGCAATTCCAGCGGCATTATTGACCACGCCTGCGAGCACGGCAACGCGATCCTGTCACGCTATCCCCTGGGCAATGTCGCGCAAATCCGCCATCGCAGCAATCGGTCCTGGTTTATTCCGGTGACGGACCGGACCGACGGCACGCAACCGCGACTGGGCGGACGTATTGCCATCGGTGCCGACGTACAGGTTGGCAAGGCGGCGTTAAGACTGGTTGTCCTGCACTTTGAAAGCGATCCCGCCGACGAAGACATTCGCAGGGACCAGGCACAGGAATTGGTCGAATTGGCCGCTGGACAGCAGTTGGCAACAATCATCGGTGGCGACACCAACGCGGCGTTTTATCTGGGCGATCTGGTCGAAGGGACACGAAATGACGGTGCGACGGCACCATTCCTGGATGCCGGGTTTACGGACAGTCACGTTACGGTCCCGTTGGAAGATCGCGGAACCATCGACATTGGCGTCCCAATCGACCTGATTTTTGCCGACAGGGACCGGTTTTTCAGTCCGGTCATCTGCGCCCGCAACCAGTGCGGCGACCTCAGTGATCACCTGCCGGTCTGGGCCGGGTACGCGCTGGCAAACGACTGATGCAGGTCACGATTATTGGCGGGGGAATTGGCGGACTGACCCTGGCACTTACCCTGCGCCGACAGGGAATTGCTGCGCGTGTTTTTGAACAAGCCCCTGAAATACGGCCTGT
The DNA here is from genome assembly GCA_041623475.1 of bacterium. Lineage (GTDB taxonomy): Bacteria > J088 > J088 > J088 > J088 > JBFJWU01. Next base: position 9,610 of record JBFJWU010000074.1, read on the forward strand.
TGGGGCCGGCATTACGCTGGGCGCCAACGCATTGCGGGTCTGCCAGAAACTGGAAATTATCGATCACATTACTGCCGCCGGGACACCGCTGCGACGATTCAGCATTGGCAGCCATTCCGGCGCACTCATCAGCACATTTGACATGTCCGCGGTCGTCCCGGACCTGGCGACGCCCGCTGTGGGTATCCATCGAGCCAACTTGCATAGAATCCTTTTGGCCGGCCTGGATTCGGACCAGCTGGCCCCCGGGCATCGCCTGACTGAAATTCATCAGGGCGCGGATGATGTCGTCGCCGTTTTTGCCAACGGGCATGCGGAACCGGGCACGATATTGATCGGTGCGGATGGACTTGGCTCAACGGTGCGTACCCGGATTCTCGGCGAATCCTCTACCAGAGATGCCCGCCAGATCTGTTTCCGCGGGGTCTGCCCTGTTGGGGACATTTCGTGGGTGATGGACGAGTCCCGGGAAATCTGGGGACCCGGGGGCAGCCGCATCGGCATCGTGCCAATCGCAACCGACACGCTCTACTGGTTCGCAACATTTCCGACAGATTTGTTGTTGAACCTGGCTGACAACCCGTTGCCTGTGCTGGAACAATGGTTCGCCGATTGGCACTCGCCAATCCCGCAGGTCATCGCCGCCACCACTGCAGCGACGATCCTGCGCAACGATCTGTACGATCGCCTGCCCATCCGAGGGTGGTCGCAGGACAGGGTTGCCCTGCTGGGCGATGCGGTCCATCCAACGACCCCTAACCTCGGCCAGGGAGCAGCCATGGCGATCGAAAGTGCGGCCGTCCTTGGCAACTGCCTGGCCCAGTGCGGCGACATTCATGAAGCGTTTGCGACATACGAAAACCTGCGCCAACGACGGACCCGCCGAATCACAAAACAATCGTGGCGGATTGGCCAGATTGCAACAATCCGGAATCCGGTCCTCGCCCGCGTGCGAAACCTGGGGGCCCGGGTTCTGGCGCCGTTCAACAACCAGCAAATGTGCTGGGTCTTGAATCATCGAATTCCGATAGGTTGAATGCCGGGACCGGGATATGGCGCGTTAGCCGTGCAGACACCACAGTTAAACTGTGAACGAGTATTTTCCAGTTTCCCCGTGCCCACTATTGAACAACCAACTTGACCATGCTGCAACGAATGCAAATATCGAATCGATCGGGTTAGGTTCGCGCCTGATTTCACAGGCCTGTACGGTCGCCGCGACATACAGTTCCATTTTTCGCTATCCGCTGACGTTGTCTGAATTGCGACTGCTGGCACCAGCCAGGATTGACCGCGAACTGACCGCGACAGACCTGGCGGATCCGGACTGGGCGACCCATTGGGCTGACGTTGATGGACTGATCACGCCCAGCGGTTGCGAAACCTATGCCAGCGAACGCCTGATAAAGAACCGAATCGCCGACGACCGTCTGTCCGCCTGTACACCGATTGCCCGCCGCCTCGGCAAAATTCCCTTTATCGCCGGAATTGCCGTGTCCGGATCACAGGCAGCACGCAATCCAGGCGAAGACGCCGATTTTGACCTGTTCATCATTTGCCGGACTGGACGACTTTGGACGTCTCGATTTCTGGTCAAGTTAATTGCCAAATTCTGGCATCCGCAGGGATTGAACCTGTGTGCCAATTACTTTATGACCGAGGACTCCCTGGACCTCCCGGTCTTGGCACAGAACTATTACACAGCCTGCGAGGTAACCAACCTTGTGCCGATTGCCGGCGGAGACGTGTTCAGACGATTCTATCGGGCAAACCGATGGACGACCAGGTTCCTGCCGAACAGGACAGTGCCGGCACAGGTCTCGACAGTGGCCGAACCACGGCCTGGTCTTCTGGACGCTGTTCTCCAAACACCGGTGGGCGGCGCAACTGAAATGCTGCTGCGTTTCTGGCAGATGTTTTACACGTGGATACGCCTTCGGTCCCGGGACGGCATTACCTGGCAAGATGTCAACGCGTCCTACCGCGCCAACCGGCAGGGA
>JBFJWU010000075.1:0-11594 GCA_041623475.1 bacterium
CAGGATAATCAACCCGTCTGCCAGGGACTGACCGTACAGGTGCACTTTGATTACGACAACCGTTCGGCCAGGCCCCTGGCCGACGACGATCGGGCGGCGCTGGAACGGTTCCCGATCGAACTGCCGGAACGGCGTTAAGTCTTAGCTGAAAAACAGGGGAATAAACAGGTGAGCGCTGCAGTGCAGTGAAACCAGGAACGCTGGGCCGACGACCAGGAAAACAACGCTCATGCCGATGCCCGGGACCATAACGCGGGTCAGGAACCAGCCGGGTTCAAACGCGGCGGCACCAGGTCCGAATTCGTGGGACACGGCGAACAGGACCGCAGTCAGGACAACAGCAACCGCAGCCGCTGGCAGGGTCGGCAGTCGCCGTGCCAGGATTGTCAGGGTCACGGTCAATACACCGAACCGAAAGACGGCCTCCTCGATGATCCCCGCACCCATCCCCAGCGCCAGTCCCGGGCGTGCGCTTTCTTCGGGGGGAATGAACGCCGGAAACCGACCGTCGGTGACGGCTGCGATCGCGGCCACCGCAGCGCCGGCGACAACCAGGCCAGCGCCATACTCAACTGCGGCACGCGTCAGTTGCGAACGATCAGGTGGCGCAAACCAGTTCCACAGCCAGGCCGCGACAACGCATGGAACCACCATCGCTGCGGCCGGGAACGCGGACTGCCACCATTGCACCAGCGGGTCGGCCATGGCCAGGTTGGCTGCCGTCGGCGGGATAAACACCAGTTGGACCAGGAAAACCGCAACGTGGATCTGGAACAGGATCGATGCCGCAGCCGTACGCGCACCCAGGCGCGCGATGTCGATGGTCACGGACGCGGGATGCGTCGTTTGCCACCGTCGTCGTCGACGTTGACAAATGTGATCCTCGTTTCGAACAGGATTCCCTTGCTGGCGGCCGGTCCCCGTTCGCCAAATACTTCGACCCCATATTCAACCGATGTATTGCCCAGCCGGGTCTGGCGGACATCAAATCGCAGGATTTCGCCGGATTCGATGCGATGGTTGAACGACACCTCGTCCAGCGAAACCGTGACAAATTTGCAACCCGGATGGTCGATGTTGGCCGTAATGTAGGAAAACTCATCCAGCCACTTCAGCAGATAGCCACCAAACAGGTCGCCGTGTGGGTTCATATGCTCGGGCAGGACCAGGCAGTGGTGTTCCATGTCAGTTCGCCGGGCGCAGGGCGAATCCGGTTTTTCGGTGGCCCTTGTAGGACTCACACGCCGCGGCCTCGCGTTCATCTTCATCGCGGCACGGGTACTGGAACTCCGCCTCGGCCCAGTCCAGCAGTTGCTCGCAGTCCAGGGTTGCGATGCAGCTCAGTTCAGCCCTGGCGGCGTCGCCGCATTGAGGGCCGGCATCCAGGTCCGCCCGTTGGATGCTGTCCCGGCATTCGGCTTTGCAGGCGCCCGGCGAATCATAGAGCCGGTTGAAGCCGATCTGGCCCGCGCAGACAAGGAACTGCTCGCAGGCGACTTCGCAATCGGACCGAACCTGGTCCGTATCTTCGCCGCAGCCGGTGGCGGCGATAATGGCCGCCAGCAGAGCGGTTTTAATCCATGCTGTGGATGGCATATTCGACCTCTCCTCCAAGTTTTCCATAGTGGCGGAACAGGATGACCTGTTGTCCGGATATCGGGTGCAGTTGCTGGCTGGGTTTGACCGTGACCCGGGTTCCATCATCCAGCTCGGCTGTGATTTCCGGCTCTGTGGTGAGGATCTGCGCCGGTACCAGGCGCGGGTCGCCGACCGGTTTGAAAAACCACGCAATCGACAGGAATGCGATCACAGCAGCTGCAATCCAAAGCCCGTCGCGTCGCCCGTGGTCGGCTTTAGGCCCCGGCCCCGCCGTTTGTCCGGTATCGTTCACATCTGTCAGTTTACCGATTGCCGCCAACCGCTGGCCCAATTTCGCGCGCATTCCAGCGGGAGCCGGATTCCAGAGCGCCATCACGCCACAGCCGGATGAGCCGGTTGACGGCGGTCGCAATCGTGTCCGGTTCGGGTAACGTCGTCGGGTCTTCATCGGGATAGGCCAGGGCCCTCATATCGGTCCGGGTCCCGCCGGGATTAAGGGCAACCGATATCCAGGGGCGGTCCTGGTTTTCATCGGCAAATGTTTCTGACAGGTTTTCCACTGCAGATTTGCTGGCCGCATAAGGGCCCCAACCGGCGCGTCCCCGGACCCCGACGCTGGATGTCATCCAGATCCATAATGCTGGCTCGGCGGGTGGAACAATCCGCGCCGTCTGTCGCAGCACGTTAAATGTACCGGTAATGTTGACGTTGACGACGTCCTGCCATTGCCGGTCAGTCACCTGTTCCAGGCGGCCGCGAGGACCCAGGATTGCGGCGTTGTGGATGATGATCCGAGGATCGCCCAACGCTGCGACAGCTGCGTCAGTCCAGTCCGCCAGGGCCGCCGGGTCGGCGATATCTGCTGCCCCCACATATGCTGCCGGCGCACCGTGGCCAATGAGGTCCCGTTGTAATTCAGCACCGTTGCCGGCGCGCCGCCAGCACCCGGCAATCCGGTCGCCGTTGGCCGCCCGGGATCGCGCGATGGCGGCGCCAATCCCCCGGCTGATTCCCGTGATCCACGTCGTTGTATTGGTCATTTCAGTGTCCTTGCCGGCTGGTCGATGAGGTCGCTGGAAACGCTTACCCATTGCAATATATAGGATTTTTGCCGATAATAATGCCAGCGTCTGGCTTTGATTTCCCCTTTCCGTGGCGAGGTCCATGGGCATCCACCTGCAACAAAGTCTTGAAGATGCCGTCGTCGTTGACGGGCACGGTATTCACAGCGGCAAACCCGCGAGGATGTTCCTGCGTCCGTCGGCACCCAATACCGGGATCCGGTTCCGGCGCATTGACCTGCCCGGGCGGCCCGAAATTCCGGCCCGGATTGAACACGTTACCCGGACCATGCTGGCCACGACCCTGGGCAACAAGGATGCCGAAGTCTATACGGTTGAACACGTCCTGAGCGCCCTGTTCGGAATGGGAATCAACAACGCGATTGTTGAACTGGATGGCCCCGAAGTTCCGATTTTCGACGGCTCTGCCGGTCCGTTCGTCAAGCTCATCCGTAACGTCGGCACCTGCATGCAGCCGGCAGAGAAACACGTCTGGGTGGTGAACCGTCCGGTCCGGGTCGAGGACGGGGACAAATGGATCGAGATCGAGCCAGCCAGGACCTTTTCAATCGATTTTACGATCGAGTTTGCCGACAGCGTGATCGGAACGCAGCGGCTGGTCTATGAACATTCGCCCCGTCGCTACGAACTGGAGATATCCCACGCCCGGACATTTGCGTTGGCAGCCGAGATCGAGACCATGCGGGCCAACGGATTTGCCCTGGGGGGTGATTTTGACAACGCCGTTGTCGTTGGCGACGATGGTGTCCTGAACACCGACGGGCTGCGGTATCCGGACGAATTTGTCCGCCACAAGATCCTTGATTTGATTGGTGACGTGGGCATGATCGGTGGCCCGGTTGTCGGCGCAATCCGGGCCCACAAGTCGGGTCATACGCTCAATCGCAATTTCGTCAAAGAATTGATTCGCAGCGGCATTGCCCAGAAAGCGCCAATGTCTGACGTCGGCCGGCGCCTGCGGGACACGTCTACGCAGCACATCCAGGTCATCTCGGCCTGATCAATCGCTCGGTTTGCGGGGGCACCTGCTGACGGTCCACGACCCGGCCAAATTCCGGCTATGCTGGTGTCCGTGAACATCCTGAAACCAGTACTTACGATGCTCGCGGCGGTCGCCATGACTGCGGCCCCGGCCAACGCCAGCGCCAATCCGGATTCCTGGCACGTGCCCCGGATCGCTGACCTGAACCTGGACAAGGTCCACTTGCAGGCGCTGGTCGACCAGCGAAGTATGGTGCTGTTGCACGAACCACAGACGATTCCGGTCTGGCAGGACGATCAATGGCAGCCAAGAACATTTCGTTATGCAACCGGATTCTACGTGATCGACCGCCCGATTGCCGACGTCCGGCGAGCAGTGACGGACTATGCCAGCCACCCCCGGTTTATGCCGGACCTGGACCGCGCCGAGGTCAAGGAGTGGCGTGCGGACCGCTGGCTGGTTGAGTTTCACACCAGCCTGAAGATGCCCATGATGCGGCTGAATATTGAATATCTGGTTGAACACCGGTTGACACCAGAGGGTGACATCATCTATCGCCTGGTCGACGGTGATATCGATGCCGGACAGGGACGCTGGGAGTTTGTTGAACTGGGTCCAGCCAAAACCCTGGTGATGTATACCCTTTGGGCTGATATCGAGAGTGCCAGTTTTGTGATCAAGACTGTCTTGTCGGCAAACGCCAACCTGAAAACGGCAACCTCGGTCAGTGGCGCAGCATTGATAATGCAGGGCCTGGCCGACTGGATGGCACCGTCCGGCGACGGGGATAAGTCGTATTCGACCCGGGCACCGTCGATTCCGTTATTGTCCAAGGATCCGGCGGCTCGGGCAGCGCTGGGCGGGCTGGCGCGTCGAGGGACCGTGATGCTGGTTCATCCCGAGGTTCGTTACCAGGAGGGGGAGGATCAGGTCGAACTGCTGTTCGTATCTGCCGCCCGGATTGTTCCCTATTCACAGGACATCGTTCGCAGCTATCCGACCAGATTTGGATCCTACCCGGACCGCTTCAGCGAGGTCAAAGGCATCAAATCCCGGAAAATGCAGGGCCGTTTCATTGTCGACTGGAAGACGGATATGGGGATGGGGGTTGTCCCGGTGCCGTTCAATTACCGGACCGAGTATGTAATGGCCAGTGCTGATGCGATGCCGTTCCGGCGCACCGCCGGTGATGTCCGGTTCCTGTTTGGTGCCTGGGAATGGCCGGAAATCGGCCCCGGCGAAACAATCCTGATTTATACCGGCTCCCGGGATGCGCAATCCAAATCCCGGCTGATCAGCAAGCTGGGCAGCCTGATTCCCAACCGCAAGCTGGCTGTCGGGATTTCCGTTGCCACGATTATGGTCGAGGGAATTGCAACCTGGATGGCCGACGAGCAGCCACAGGTACCGGCACCATCGGAGGAGCCCGGGTTCACACCGGCGGGGCCCTGATCGGTCAGTCGCCGGCCGCTTCGACCCGGTTACGCCCGTTCTCTTTGGCCAGGTACATCGCCCGGTCAGCGGCTGCGACAATGACCTGCGGTCCCGTTCCTTCGGCCGGAACGCAGGCTGCGATTCCCGTACTGACAGTTATGTAGTCACCAACATCGCTGTCCTTGTGGCGCATCCTCAGAGTCTCAACGTTGGTGCGAATTCGTTCGGCAACGGCCGCGACTCCGTCCAGTTCTGTTTCCGGCAACAGTACGGCGAACTCCTCGCCACCGTATCGTGCGACCACGTCACCAGGGCGTACGGTGCTCATCTCGATCGCCGCGGCGACCGCCTTCAGGCACAGGTCGCCCTGCTGGTGGCCGTAGCCGTCGTTGTAGCGTTTGAAAAAATCGATATCCATCATGGCCAGGGCCAGAGATTCCCCGGCTCGCTGGCTGCGACGCCATTCACGCTCCAGCGTATCGTCAAACATACGCCGGTTGGCGACGCCGGTCAGTCCGTCGATCATTGACAGGTTGAGAAGCTTGCGGTTGGCATCCTCCAGCTTTTCGGTGGCTTTGACCAGTTCGCGTTCCCGTTGCAGGCGCCGATCCATTTCATACTTCAGCGTCAGCGCCGAGCGTATCCGGGCCAGCATTTCCACCGGCTTGGGCGGCTTGCGCAAAAAATCGGACGCACCAGCGTCGAAGGCGGCCTCCAGGTCCGAGTCATCGTCTTTTGCGGTCAGGAAAATTACCGGAATGTGCGCGAGCTTTTTCCGCCCCTTGATTTGGCGGCACAGCTCGATGCCGGACATGTCCGGCATATCCAGATCGGTAATCACCAGGTCAAACCGCGCATCGGCGCCTGGCGCGTTCAGGACTTCCAGTCCCCGGGCGGCGGTCTCGACCGCAGTCGTCCTGGGTAATCCCGACTTGGCCAGCGTAATCCGCAGAGCCTCGCGCACGACACGCGAGTCATCAACGATCAGGATCGATGGCGGGCGGTCGCCGAAACGGTCAAATTCAATCATTGTTCATCAATCATAGTCCACGATCGAAAAAAATGGCAGCCAGTCACGCTAGCGTTTGCGGGCGATCGTCAGCCCGTCGCCGATTGGCACCATCGACAGGTCAATGCGCTGGTCCGTCAGGCGGGCCCGGTTGAAGCTGCGGATTGCCCGTGTGTCCGTATCCTTGTCATCCGGATCAACGACCTGGCCGTCCCACAGGACGTTGTCGACAAGGATTACACCACCCGGGCGCACCAGGATTAACAAGCGCTCAAAATAGGGTTCGTAGTTCTGTTTGTCGGCATCAATAAAGGCCAGGTCCCAGAAATCATGCTGGTCGGTGTCTTCGCACAGCCGGTCCAGCGTTTCCAGTGCCGGGGCAAGCCGCAGGTCAATTCGATCGTCGATGTCCAGTTTTTCCCAGTATTTGCGAGCGATATCGGTAAACGGTTTGCTGACGTCGCACGCCAGCAGCCTGCCCCTGGGACCCATGGCGGTTGCGAGACAGGCGGCACTGTAGCCGGTAAATGTGCCGACCTCAATGGCCCGGGCCGCACCCATGACCTGGGCCAGCAGGGCCATAAACTGCCCTTGTTCCGGACTGATCTGCATGTTGGCCTCGGGCATCGACGCGGTTTCCTCACGCAAGGCCCTTAATTCCGGTGATTCCCGCAACGATACATCAAGCAGGTACTCATAGATCGAGTCATTCAGTTGTATGGTCTGTCCGGACACGGACCCTCCTGACCAGGGCGTCCTGCAGTTGTCAAGTGTAATCAGTAGATCACGAAAACGGCGGCCCCCGCAGGGGCCGCCGTACAGCAATCGGCGGAACAGGCGGCCAGCGCCAGGCCAGCCGCGACAACCGGGCCTCTCCGTCCGCGGTAGCAGGTTGTCGATATCCGATGGCTCGGGCGCGTTTTCCAGCGCCTTTATCCAGTTTGAACCGTGGCGGTCGACAGAATCTGTGATGCAGGTCACATGGGCAACGGTTACCGTAACGGGACCGGCGCGTTTGCGACCGCCATTGTTATCATGACGGGACTTCCCGGGTTTTGGACGGAATCGCACCATGTCAGCAATCGACAACATGGACAATCCACTGCTGGATCGTTCGCCCTGTATCGCGTTTGACCGGATCGCCGCCGAGCACATTGAACCCGCCGTGGATCATTTGTTAGCTGACGCAGCGGAGCGGCTGGAGACGCTGTTGCGGCAGGACGCGGACCGTGGATTTGACAATACGATCCTGACGCTTGATGGCCTGACCGAAGACCTGGACCGGGTGGTAGGTGTCGTTGGACACCTGGAGGCAGTTTCGACGACGCCAGAGGTGCGGGCTGCGTACAACCGAATCCTCCCCAAAGTCAGTGATTTCCACAGCAGTCTGGTGTTGAACCCGTCGCTGTGGACCGCTGTCAAAACCGCCGCCGAAGATACCGATCGCGACCAGTTGTCCCCGGACCAGTCGCGGTACCTGGATCAGACAGTGCGAGCATTTCGCCGTGCCGGCGCGGACCTGGATGAACCGGGTCGCCAGCGGATGCAAGAGATCAATCGCGAGTTGTCCGAGCTGACATCGCGTTTTTCCCAGAATGTCCTGGATGCCCGGGCGGCGTGGACCATGGATATTGATCGGCAGGAGGACCTGGCGGGACTGCCGCAATCGACGGTCGATATCGCCCGGTCCCAGGCCGAAGCTGATGGTGCGGGCGGATGGCGATTGACCCTGCAGGCACCGTGCCTGATCGCAGTACTGACGTATTGCGACAACCGGGACCTGCGCGAAACGCTGTACCGCGCCAACTCTACCCTGGCCGTTGATGGCGAGCTGGATAACCGCAAGCTGATTCCCCGGATCCTGTCGTTGCGCCAGGAAAAGGCGCAACTGGCTGGATACGACGATTTTCCTGATTACGTTGCGGCAGAACGGATGGCCCGCAACGGTGATACGATCCTCAGTTTTCTCCGCGACCTGGAGGAACGGTCCCGACCCTGGTTTAAACAGGAGCAGCAGGAGCTCGCCGAATTTGTTGCCGGGCTGGACGACGGTCCGGACGAACTGCGACCCTGGGATCTGGCCTATTATTCGGAAAAACTCCGACGACAACGTTATGACCTGGATGCCGAGGAACTGCGTGGGTACTTTGCCCTGCCAGCGGTGCTGGATGGGCTGTTCGAATTGGTCGAACGGTTATTCGGCATTGTTGTCCAGGCGTTTGAAACAGACGATCAGGCGCGCCCATCGACATGGGATCCGGATGTCCAGGTCTTTTCGATCACTGATGTTGACGGCACCCGGCTGGGCCATTTTTATGCTGACTTTTTTCCCCGGGCGAACAAGCGTGGCGGTGCGTGGATGAATTCGTTTGTCACCGGTGGTCCCGGCCCGGATGGTTTCCGGCCGCATGTGGGCCTGATCTGCGCCAACGCGACACCGGCATCTGGCGGCCGCCCGTCGTTATTGACCCACGAGGAAGTGCAGACGGTTTTCCACGAGTTCGGGCATTTGCTGCATCACATGCTCAGCAAGGTCCAGATCCGGTCCCAGGCCGGTACCCATGTGGCCTGGGATTTTGTCGAACTGCCATCCCAGATCATGGAAAACTGGTGCTGGAACCGGGATGCCCTGGATCTGTTTGCCCGGCATTATGAAACCGGTGAGCCGATCCCCGACGATCTGTTTGGAGCGATGCTGGCGGCGAGAAATTTCCGTACCGCCCACGCGATGATGCGCCAATTGGGCTTTGCCAACCTCGACATGGCGTTGCACAGTTCGTTTCCCGAACACGAGACCGATGTGGCTCGCTGGGCCCGCGAGATCCTGCAGGAATACGTGCCGACACCGCTGCCCGACAATTACGCGATGGTGTGCGGTTTCGGCCATTTGTTTTCGGGGACGGTCGGCTATGCGTCTGGATATTACTCGTACAAGTGGGCGGAAGTCCTGGATGCGGATGCCTTCAGCCGGTTCGAGCAGGCTGGTATTTTTGACCGTGAGACAGGTCGCGAGTTCGTCGACAAGATCCTCTCGCGGGGTGACAGCCGGGATCCGCTGGACCTGTTTCGGGATTTCATGGGGCGCGACCCGGATCCCGAGGCCCTGCTGCGGCGGTCGGGCATGGCGGACGCACCAGCTGTCCGTTCGTGATGGCGACGGGGGAAACGCCAGGCGGACACATGACCGATGCCTGGACGCCGTATCGCCTGAACCAGTTGGAACTGCGAAACCGCTTCATCAAGACGGCAACCTACGAAGGGATGTGTCCGGATGGCGTGCCGTCGGACCAGTTGGTTGAACATCATCGGCGGATCGCCCAGGGTGGGGTCGGCATGACGACCGTGGCGTATTGCAGCGTCAATGCCGATGGCCGGACGTTTGCCGAGCAGATGTACATGCGGCCAGACGTACTGCCGGCGTTGCAGCGCGTGACCGATGCTGTCCACAGCGAAGGCGCGGCCGCCAGTATCCAGCTGGGGCATTGTGGCTATTTCAGCAAAAACAAACAGGTCAGTCGTCGTCGCCCGCTGGGCCCGTCGCGACGCCTGAACGAGTATGGCCTGATGAAGGGGCTGTTTTTTTCGCGGGCGATGACCCACGATGAGATTCGCCAGACCGCCGACGATTATGCCCAGGCTGCGGCCCACGCCGTTGAGGCCGGCTTTGATGCGGTCGAGCTGCATCTGGGCCACGGATACCTGCTCAGTCAGTTCCTGAGTCCGTGGAGCAACCGGCGTTCGGACGAGTACGGGGGCTCGCTGGAAAACCGGATGCGGTTTCCGCTGCTGGTCGTTGACCAGGTGCGCGCCGCCGTGGGCCCGAACTTCCCGATCCTTTGCAAGGTGAACACCAGTGACGGCTTTGACGGCGGCCTGGAAATTCATGAGTCGGTACAGGTCGCCAAGGCGCTCGAAGCAGCCAGTGTCGATGCGCTGGTGCTCAGCGGCGGCTTTACCAGCCGGACACCACTGTTCCTGCTGCGCGGTGGCCGTCCATTGTGGGAGATGATCAAAGTCGAAGAAAACTGGTTGCAAAAAATCGGCATGATGCTGTTTGGCAATTTGATCATCCGCAAGTACCCGTTTTCGGAAAACTTCTTCCAGGATGACGCGGCCGCGATCCGCCAGGCGGTAGAAATGCCGTTGGTATTGCTGGGTGGCGTGTCGTCGGCGGATGGTGTGCAGCGGGCCTTGGACGGCGGCTTTCCGCTGATGGCAATGGGCCGGTCACTGATCCATGATCCGGACTTTGTCCAGAAATTGCGCGACGGGCAGGTAGCTCGATCCGGATGCATCCATTGCAATCGCTGCATCGCCGAGATGGACCGCAATGGTGTCCGTTGCGTCATCGCGGGGGGCTATGGCGCCTGATGAGCCTGGACCCGGCATGGGCGACGTCGTTGCCGGGCAAATCCCGCGGGACTTCGAGATTCCGATTTGTTGCTGATTTCTGCTGACGTCCTGTTCTGGATCCATATTGTCCTGCTGGTCGCAGCCGTACCCAGCGTCTACCTGCTAATGGATGAGTCATTTGATGGCACCGCGGTCCGCCGGTTTGCGCGGGCCTGGGTCATCGTTGCCGCCGCAGCGTGGCTTAATTTCGGCAGCTTCCATGGCGGGCGGTTCAGTCACGCCTGGGAGGCGTACCATCATTTCCTGGGGGCCCGGTATTTTTCTGAACTGGGCTATGACGGAATCTATGTGGCGTCGCACCAGGCACAAAAGGAAATGAAACCGTTCCTGCATCAGGCGATCTATGTCCGGGACCTGCGGTCCAACCAGGTCGGCCCGGTTTACCTGATGCGGGACCACATCCAGGATGTCAAATCGCGGTTTACGCCGGAACGCTGGCGGTCTTTCAGCCAGGACAATATCTACTTCGTTGATTCGGTTTCGACCGAATATCTGCGCAAAATGCGCCTGGATCACGGTAATAATGCGTCGCCAGCGTGGATGTTCCTTGCGCGCGCGCTGGCAGCGTGGTTGCCGGCCAGTGACGCCGCCCTGGCCTACGTGGGGGCGCTGGACCTGGTCCTGCTGGCCATTCTGTTCGGGTTTATCTGGTCCACGTTTGGTTGGCGGTTCGGGTCGGTCGCCGCCATCCTCTTTGGACTGGGTTATCCATGGTCGTTTTTCTGGATCGGTGGCGCGTTCCTGCGCCTGGACTGGTTCGTTGCGCTGGGCATGGCCGTCTGTATGATCCGCCGGGAAAACTGGCACTGGGCCGGGGCGTTCCTGGGGGCATCGATCTGCCTGCGCCTGTTTCCGCTGGTGTTTATCGGCCCGATCGCCCTGGTGGCGATCCGTCACATCGTCCAGAAACAGGACCTCAGTTGGGCCCGACAGTTTGGTCGGGGCCTGGGATGGGCGCTGGTCATCGGATTTGTCGCCGGCAGTCTGGCGGGACGGGGACCGGGTGCCTGGCTGGAATGGCTGCAGAACATCACCCTGCACGGCAGTTCGTGGCTGACCAACAATGTCGGCGTGC
>JBFJWU010000076.1:0-11493 GCA_041623475.1 bacterium
GCCGCCAATTGTTCAGGTAGCTGCCAAATTCCAGATAGGCATAGTTGCGTCCGGCCATGTCCAGAATTCGGCGCGCCCGACGGCAGTGCGGGTTCTGTGCCATCCCGACGACGACAATTCGGCTCTTGCCGATTTCAGCCTGGACCTCATCGACGATCTCGCGCCGGTTGTGGGCAATCTTTTCACGAATTGCCGAATGAATCATGTCAAGTTCGAGTATCTGCCGCATTTTTGGTTGTCTCCAGGATCGTATCTACACAACGGTACGCAATGACCGTCATCCAGAAATGATTAATCATCCCAGGAACCACGACCTGGCTAACCAATCGATGGCCCGACATGATTCTGGACGTTATACGAATGCCGCTACAGGATGACATGTTAACGGTGTCGGTGGTTTGAACTGCAAGAAGCCCGACCTGAACCATATCTAACAGGAGTATAGACATACCGGAGACAGGTACTGTCCCCTATAATCAAAGTAACCCGGTAAGATCAAAGCGCACACCAAAGGAATCCCGACATGGCCGGATTAATCCCCCTGCTTATTGCATTTGGTATTGGCTACGCAGTTGGTGAAGCCCGCGGGCGCGCGCGCGGCAGACTGGAGGCGGGCACGGCCCCACCCCGCGACGTCAACTGACGGCCTTCTGAACGAGTCAGAGCAGCGTGACATTCAGTTTCTGCGATGCGGCGCATCTTGTGCCTCCGACGATCGAGTTTTGTGAACGCCGACTTTGTCAGTTCCCCGCAGAGCCGGCAAACGCGTGGTCCAACCTGGCCTACGTGTTGTTCGGGCTGCTTATCTTGCGCCTGGCAAAACGTGAACAACGCTGGAACCTGTGGCCTGCTGGCGTAACCGCAATACTGATCGGATTCTGCAGTTTTTCGTTTCACGCATATCCGGTCTTCCTGACTGAATTCGTGGATCTGTTCAGCATGTACCTGCTGAGCATCTACATGCTGGCTGTCCAACTGTACCGTGCTCTTGGGTGGGGAATACGCAATTCGGTCGCAGCATATTTCCTGCTGCTGACGTGCAGCACAATGGTTCTTTGGTGGGCGAGGGAACCCGGCATTACTATTTTTTCAATTCAGATCGTCGGCGCACTGGCCCTTGAAGCCTGGATCGCAAGCAGGCAACGGGACAATCCGACGGAGTACCGATATTTCTTTGTCCTGATCGGTTTTTTCGCCCTTTCTCTGGGATTCTGGCTGCTTGACCTGCACCGGATTGTCTGCATCCCCGACAACCACCTGTTGCAGGGACACGCCCTGTGGCACATAACCAATAGTACATGCTTCTACTGGATGTATCGCTATGCCGCCCAGTTCGACTGGTCACGGGCCGCCTTCTGGGGGTCAACCTCGGGGTCGTCGTCCTGATTTTCCGGCCCCCAGCCACCGCCGTCCCTGGGTACCAATCACCAGGATGATGCAGACAATCGTCAGCGGCAGGACATATCGTCGTGCAAACGTGATCAGGATCGTAACCTGGTCCGCGAGCGCGGCACCGGCGAAATAAAAGAGCGAAATCCAGGTCAAATGGCCGGCGATCGTAATTGCCAGAAAAACCGGAAAACGCATGCGAACCTTTGCGGCCAGCGTACAAACCAGGCTCGCGGGAACAAAGTACAGAATGACAAAGCCGTAGCGAACGAAAACCGATTCGACCGTGCTGATCAACTCGTCGAATTCAGGGGATCGTTTCTTGGCCCAGTCCAGTATTTCGTCAGCATACTCCTGTCCAAGCCCGAAGAAGATGACCGAACTGAACAATCGTCTGGCAAGGGCTATACCGAATATCACGGACGCTGGCGCCAGTGGTACAAGCAATACGATATTGCGACCATTCGGATTCATTGCCAGCATCAGGCGCGGGGCTTCAGTAAGTAGCGTTGGCAGCAGTGCACTGGCTGTACCAGCCACCGCAATCATCATTAACAGCATCCAGAAATAGACCGACCTGCGCAACGGTTTCTTTTTCAGGACTGGAATAATGGCACCGGAGTTCATGCGGGATATGGTCTCACAACCGCCCACAGGCAATCATTATTCACTGAGCGATCAGAAATACCGATGCCGGCCGCCCTGTTCGCACCGCCCAGATAAGCGTCCAAATTACCCACCAACGCCAAATTTATCGATAGGCAACCCTGTTTGCATAATCCTGAAACGTTCTTTATAATGTTTTTGAACGTTTTAATAAAGGAGCAAGAACGTGGAACTTACTCAACTTGTATATGTCAGTGTGCGCAAGTCAACGTGCACCGAATATGACATCAACGCAATCCTGCGGTCATCCCAGAAGAATAACGCCGGTCTGGATATTACAGGGGTCCTGCTTTACTCGGACACCCATTTTTTTCAATATCTCGAGGGCGACAAGGGAATCATCACCGATCTGTATGAGCGAATCAAGGATGACGATCGTCATAGCAACGTCGTGCTGATTACCCGAACGCCAATCACGTCGCGCACGTTCCCCAGTTGGCAGATGGCTGGCAAACGCTACGAACAGAACAGTATCGAGTTCCAGACCGCACTTTCACCGAACGAGCGCGCGTTGTTCCGAAGCATGCTGGACGGTGATTCGAGCAACGGTGATCGCGCACTGGGATTGATGAAGAAACTGTTTAAGACAAAAACGAAAGGAGGCCAGCGCAATGAACGAAGAACTGCAACGGCGCTTGGCTGATATCCGGGCCATCGAATTTGGCGACGACACTGTCGAAATCGCCTCAACGCTGAACCTGGTCCTGACATTTTATGAGGCGGATGACGAGCCGGAAATCATTGGCGCATGTAAAGCCAAACTGGAAGAAGGTGTCGCTCGACTTGAGGTACTGGGTCAAAACGAACTGGCACAGGAATACGCCGTCAATTAGTTGGGGCAATACACCACAGAAAGGAATAGAACGTGGACAAAGAAACAATGATCGCAAACTTGAACAATGATCTGGCCGGAGAGCTCGGGGCCATTATTCAGTACATCACGTACGCGGCCCGAACGACGGGGCCATACCGCCCGCAACTGTCCGAATTCTTCCTGGCAGAAGTCAGCGACGAGCAGAAGCACGCTGAATTCCTTGCCAAAAAGATTGTTGCTCTCGGCGGGACGCCGACAACCGTGCCTCGCCCCGTGCCTGAGTCCCGGTCAAATCGAGACATGCTGGAAGCAGTCGCCGAGGCAGAAGCACGCGCGGTGTCTGACTATTCTGAACGAGCCCGACAGGCGGAAGCGTTTGGTGACAAAGGGCTGGCCGTAGAATTGGAAGATATGGTCCGTGACGAATCGGGGCACCTTGAAGAAACGCAGCGCATTCTCAAGGACTGGCCGTCATGAAACTTAACACCGTGAAACCTCGAAATACCGACTGGCGCAACGTTTATGAACTGCGCCCTGTCGTTCTGATATCTGCGTGCCTGGCGCAGGTGCCGGTTCGCTTTAGCGGTGACACCGCATCCAACAAGCACGTCAAACGCATACTCCCGGGTGTTGACCTGGTCCCTGTTTGCCCTGAAATGTCCATCGGACTTGGAACGCCACGCCCGACGCTGCGACTGGTCAAGCACGCCGACGATATTCGCCTGATACAACCGGACGGCCAGGTCGACCGTACGGATGCAATGCACGCGTTTTCAAACTCAGTGGTTGCAGGCTTCGACGTTGACGGCATCCTCCTCAAAGCCTACTCACCGACGTGTGGACCAAGGGGTGTAAAAGTATACAACGAGGCGGGAACAGGCCTGCACCCGGTCACAACAGCTGGCGTTTTTGCGAAATTATTGCTGCAGGCCCAACCAGACGTAGCAACCGAAGACGAAGGCAGATTGAATGATGCCAGCCTTCGCCAGGCATTCCTGATTCGGATCTACGCTTCGGCACGCTGGCGGGCATTCCGTGAAACAGCGAAACGGCTGGCGGACTTACAGGAATTCCACGCGGCAAACAAGATTCTCTACTACGCCTTTCACCCTGACGTACTGCGGGAAATGGGTGACATAGCGGCTGGCCACGGTAGTTGCAATCTGGACAGTTGTCTGGAGGATTATGCAGCAGCATATTTCCGCCTGCTTGCCAGCATGCCAACCCGCGGGCGCTGGGTAAATGCCCTGCAACACGCGTCGGGATTTGTATCCCGATCAATTACACCCGCGCAGCGGCAGCAGGTCAGCCAGACGATATCCGCGTTCGCAGATGCGCTGGTTCCCCTGTCTGTTCCGGTTTTTCAACTGCGTGCCCTGGCCGAAGCCAATTGCTCGGGGTATTTGTCGAAACAGACGTTCTGGGAGCCCTGGCCGCTGGCGCTGGCCCAACCCGACTCATCTGTGGCAACATAGGCAACCGGCACGCCCAGGCGTCGCCTTGCCGGCTACGACGGACCTGAATAATTGTCCGTCGCAGCGAATTGAGTGTATTGTGTTCGGATAGAGGCGAACATCGTCAGGCGGCACAGCTTATGTCATCGGTACCGGCCGAACACAGCCATGATCCCAACGCAATTTCAACCAGACTGGACCAACTGAACGAGGCCCCATACATCGACGACGCGGTGCTCGGCGCGATTGACGGCAGCGTTACAACAGTGGCTATTGTTGCTGGTGCGCTCGGGGCACAATTGTCCGGCCTGACCGTACTCATCCTGGGTGTGGCCAACTTGCTGGCCGATGGGGTCAGCATGGCGGTCGGTAATTATCAACGCGCGCGCAGCGATGAAAAGCACCACGCGTCAGTCAGGCGTATCGAAGAATCCCATATCGACCATCACCCCCAAGGCGAACGGGAAGAAATCCGTCAGATCTACGCCCGCAAGGGCTTTCAGCCACCGTTGCTGGACGACATCGTTGACACGATTACACAGGACCGCGATCGTTGGGTCCAGACCATGTTGCAGGAAGAATGGGGCCTGGCAATGTCCAGCCAGAGCCCGGTCCGGGTCGGCATTGTCACATTCGTGTCATTTGTCGCTGCGGGTGCAATCCCGCTTTTGCCGTTTCTGTGGCAGGCATCCGGAGAATCGCCCGTCGGTGTCGGTGCCAGTGCGGCTCTGGCGGGTGCAACGTTTGTCGCTATTGGCGTATTGCGGGCCCGTATTTTTGGCGAGAACGTCTTGTTGGGCGGACTGGGCACACTGGGGACCGGTGGGGGCGCAGCATTTCTTGCCTATGCGGTCGCGTGGGGCCTGGCCACGGCTTACGGCATTTAGCCAGACTTATTCGACGACAAATGCCGCGTTATTCGGCCACAGGTCATAGGGAGCAATACACGCAAATGTTCGCTCTCGGAAGTGGTCAAGCAGGGAACTGCTGGCAATATCAACCGCGACCTTGCCTTCCTTCCGGCAGTGCGATGTCGACAGGCTCGCTGCGTCCTGCTCGTTTTTGAGGTCACTATGGTAGCGGACCGAGATCGAATCCGGTGTAGCGGCATAGACCCAGATCGGCCGAACACACAGGTACGACGAGTCTTGCTGTCCACCGGGCCGCCCGGATCGGGTTTCCAGCACAGACTGCAGATCTGATCGCCCGCAGATTCGCGATGCACGGCGATCTGCATCCGAGTTCGTGTAATAGTCGTGCCTCAGGGTCAACATCGGTGACGAGTTGTAGATCACTTGTATACCTGGGGCACAAGAAGCGACCCCCAGCAGCAAAAGTAAGATTAGAATCCGGTTCACGGTGGCGGTAGACCCCGGCTTGTGACGGCACCAGGGTGCCTGCCATTTTTGTTTGTCAATAAATTACTGGTTTTATATAAAAGTAGCAAATTTGGTATACATGAATCGGCATTGAGGTTGTTTGAAGAACACGGGACTACGCAACATTGGCCGGAAGAAAGCACAGAAAAACAAAACGAGTTTCGCCAATGCGGCCCTATGCCTTGGTCCGTGAACGCGAATTCTTGATGCCGGATGAGGTCAAACGACTTGCATCCAGCGCGCGCGATGCCGGTCGGTTTGGGCTTCGCAACAGCCTTCTGATCCGCCTGGCCTACCATCACGGGATGCGAGTACAAGAGCTAATTGACCTCGAATGGCGTGACATCGACCTGGACAATCAGGTGCTTTGCCTTCGGCACCGGCGCACCACCGGACGGTCCCATCCGATCGCGTCTGGTCTGCTCACAGACCTGGAAGCTCTGCGTGATACCAGCGCCGCGACACCAGTCTTGCTTAGCGCTCGCCGCAGCAGATTGTCCGACCGCACCGTCCATTTTGTCGTTCGGCAGGCCGGCCAACTGGCGGGCATCGGGTTCTCGGTTCACCCATATATGCTCAGGCATTCCTGTGGTCGACGATTGGCAGAACGAGGCGTTCCCGCAGAAGCAATACAGCAATACCTTGGACTCAATAATCTGGCCAATACGCAGCGATACCTGAATGACAACAATTGCGACCCAGGAGACCTCACCGAATTGCTATAGGAACCCTGGTCGCCTGCCCGATCGCTTTTCCATCCCGGGAATTCGTGGTCAAAGTTCTGGCTGTCCTTAACATTCGCCTGATAAAATCACCAGTATCCGACGTGTCCAATGCCGCCGTATTTGCAAGATCTCCCTGCGGCGCCAAACGCAAGTGAACAACCAGTGAAGAAAGTCTTGATTTCCGCACCGTTTGATGATCCGTCAACCGAACTTGTGCGAACATTGGACCAGTCCAACTACCACCCGATCGTTCGGGACAACTTGACCGAGTTGCTCGAACTGCTTTCCGAAGCAACACCGGCAGTGCTGGTCGCCGATGTCAGTTTTGCCGAAATTGAGCTTCGCGACTTGCTGGATGGAATCGAGCGAATCACACCAACCTGCCAGGTCGTCGTTTATTCCGGCGATGAGTTTAAAGACCTGGAACGTGGCTCACGTACATTTAACGCGAGGATTGCAAGGATCAAGGCGGCTGTCGACAGCGTTTCAGCCGATCTCACCACTGTGGCAGTTGTCCCGGCGAACACGACGAACTGCATTCTGCTGGTCGACGACGATACTGACCAGCACAGCCTGATCGAGTCCCTGATGTGTGACGAAAATACGGACGTTGTTGCAACCGAATCAACAATGGTTGCCAGTTTGATCCGCAAGCATAAACCGGCAGTGATCCTTTTGGACGTCGGCCTTCCAGGGGTCCGGCAGGGCACCGACATCGCCCGATTCCTGAAAGAATCAGGGCTCGCGGAAGATGCGCCGGTCGTTCTGTATTCAGGACGATCCGATGAAGAACTCGCAACGCTCGCCGCGTCGTGCGGCGCCGACGGCTACATTACCAAGGCCAGGCCACCAGCAGAGCTAAAGGTCCGGATTCGTTCCTGGATCAAATAGAATCGCGGCACCCGACCTATTTCAAAGTTCCTTGCGCTACCCTTGAGCGAGTCGGCACTCCGGACGCGACCTGCCCGTCGAACAGCAAGCTCAGGCATATAGCCAGATCCCTGGGCAATAACCTGTTTTGGCAACTGCCACGACTGGCAGACTCTGGATAATCAGAACCCGAAGCGCCAGACTCGCGCACCGTCGTTTCATTGTCAGTCGACGACAAGCTTTGTCCGGCGTTTGTCCGGTTTCCCGTCCCTTTGCTCAGCGACGGTGGCGCACAGTATCAGACGAAAAACCGCACCGCCACGAAATCCCGGGACAACAGCTGGCAGCAGAGTTTCCCCGCGCTGTCATTTCATCGACCCAACAAATCCGGACGTTCGGGAACTAACGCCGTGGCCGGAAAATGGCGTCTCCGAACGTGCCTGGATATCCGCCCCACGACACAGCCCGCCCGGAGGAAGCTGATAGATTACGGCGCTGCAATACCCAAGACGGGGACTCACCCAAAACTGCCTTTGCCCGGCTGGACGCCACGATCATTTCCAGAAGCCCGTCGCCATCCAGGTCGGTAATCAGCGGGGCCGCTTGCAGCGTCCCGGGCAGGTCCGGTAACTGGATAGAATCCATAGTGGTCGGATCCAGTACCCGCGCGACATCCAGTAATTGGAACTCGTTGGCGGGCTGCAGATATGACCGCAAGGTCAGTCCATAAATGATCTCGTCATCCCGGTCACTGTCCAGATTAACGGCCATTGGCGCGTACCACGTGTATCGCTCGTTCTGGACCAGTTCCCACCGCACTTCGCCCGTGCTGCCGTCAATCAGCAATTGACGTGAGCCGTTGAACCGGTCGCCAGCGCGGGTCGGGAAATTTCCCGTCAAATACGACACAAAAACGTCGGGCACATTATCGCCATCGAAATAGCCGATGGCAGGAGTCACATAGGCACTGCTTTTCGTAACCGGATCCACCTGCCACAATATTCCACCGGTCGCACCGTCGATCGCAATGGTCCTTGCGTCGTGCGGCACCGCGACGACATCGCGAACGCCATCCAGGTTCAGGTCCACGACAGACGGTACGCCGATGACCCCCTTGCTGGTGACTGACGTGACCAGAAGCGACCAGTTTTCCGGCGTACCGGCGACCAGTTCGTCCAGCGGCAACTCCCACAGGCCACCTGCCAGTGTTTCCCCCCCGGTGCCAACCAGGACATATTGGGGTCCGTCGTCCTGTTTGCGGTAAACCACGGGCGACATATATGTTTCGGCCGCGTCCGGTGTCCGGACCAGCGACAAGATTTGACCGGTCGCCCCACTCAGGACCAGGACATGCCCCGGGGGGCGTGGTGACTGGTATGGCTGGGCGGTGAACATCCCGCCGTTAGCAGCAACAAGTTCATCGATTCCATCGCCGTCGACATCCTCGATCACCTGCGATGTGTAGAAGTTGAAAAAAAGGACATCTTCCCGCTGCCCGGGATCAAAGGACCAAAGCAACGTCCCGTCGGCGCCGGACAATGCCACCAGTTCCTTGTCTCGTCCGCCAATCACGATATCGGGCACACGGTCCGAATCGATATAAAGGACGGACGCCGATCCCACCATCTGGTGGACGGTCGGATAGGTCCAGATCAGCGTACCGTCGCGTCCGTCGACAGCCGCGACCTCGCCCCCGATCTCTGCATCGAAACTGCCAAACTCGGACCCCCACGCGGTGATGATGTCCTTGACACCATCGCGATTGACATCGACAGCCCGTGGCGAGGAAAACAACGTTGCCTCACCTTCGATGGCCCAGCGGATGCCGAACGTGGGCGGATATTCCGTGTTCCGTTCACAGGCAACCAACCCCAGCAAAAAAAGTACAGTAAAGGTTATGAAATGCTGTCTAATCACCATAATGCCCGGCCTCGCGTTGTTGGCAGGTTGCCAGTTCGGGGACACAGAAAGCCTGACAACATCGCCAGCCCTGACCCTGCCCGGTATCGAATGTCCTGTTGTCTACGATTCTGCCGCAACGACGGAATCCGATCCAGATCAATGTACATTTTTTTCATCGGTCGGGTCGTTTGCAATATCCCAGTCTGGCCGCAGCGCCACAGCAACTATATCATGGCCGCCGCAGGCTGAATCCCTTTGGCTGCGGATTACGGCAGAAGCTGAAACGGCAGACGACATCTGCCTGCAACTGGAATCTGTTGAAACGTCGGACGGCCGTGTCTGGGTACCGACGGCAGCGGGACAATCGAACGCTGGACCGCATTGCGCCGATTGCATCCAACGCGTCGGCGTCGGACGGAACCAGGTACTGTTTGGATTCCCTAATTCCGGTTCTGACAGTGATGACGCTGCGCCGGAAAGCCTGTCGCTGCAGGTAGCCGCCAGGGACTGCGGGACGTTTCTACCGGCCTGGGTGTCTGCTGACACACCGCGCCCGGACCACGTATTGATTGAAGCGGCCTTTGTCAGCGCCAGACCGGCAGCGCAACCGATGGTACTGCCGCTGGCCCTGGTTTTTGCCGGAAACGGGCAGTTCGCCATCCAGGACCTGGACACCGGTATTCTGGGCCAGGCGTTTGATATTGCGTCAGATCACATTTCCGAAGCGACTCAATTGCGCATCGTAACCGCTGTGACAGCCGCCCTGCCTGGCGACTGGCAGCAGTCAGTAGATGTGTCCGACCGGAATTTCGCTGCACTGGACGCAATGTACCGCGCGGCTGTTGCGCCGATTTCCGATATCGTCGGCAGCGGCAAGGCGGTCCCGTTGATCCTTGCCCCCTGCCTGAGAATCGAAAATACTGGCAATGGACAGATTCGCGAGCCGGATGGGTGGACATCCCACGTGCCGGCCTGGATGTTCGCACAGGACTCTTTTGACGGGATCTACATCCGCAATGGTAGTTGTACGACAGGCCAATCGTACTGGCTGGGTCCGGATGCCCTCGGCAAAGTCATAGCTCATGAAATCGGTCACGCGCTGGGGCTCTTCCATTCCGTCGAAGCAGATGGGTCAACCGATCACATTGCCGATACGCACGGCGACAACCTGATGAACAGTAACGTTCTGGCAGCTGGCAGTACCGGCCTGACACCCCGGCAGATTGCCGTGGCCAGGCGACATCCTGCATTGCGATGGGCACGCCAGTGATCCGGGCAGTTGCGATCACGGCCGCATTCCTGGCATTGGTTCCTGGCTGCACGGACGGCGCCATTATCCAGTTTGTCGAGTTGACTGGGCAGCCATTGTCAGGACTGGCTTATCAGCGAACTCCGTCGCTCTCCCACCAGCTAATTGTTGACTCAATTGCCGGCGGCATCACCGAACGGACCGAGGCCGGCCTGCCGGTTCATTCGCGGGGCGCCCCGGGGGCCGCCATCGTCGATGTCAATAACGACGGCTGGAACGATATTTATGTGACCAATGGACCGGATGCCGCCAACGCCCTGTTCATCAACCTGGGACAACACGGTGGGATTCTGCGGTTCCGTGATGAATCCGTCGAACGGGGAGCTGATCTGTCTGACATGGATTCGACCGGGACCTGTGTTGGAGACCTGGATAACGACGGGGACCAGGATCTTGTTGTTGTCGGAATGGATGTCGCAGTATTGGAAAATGACGGTGGCGGGATGTTCAAAGACCGGCGACCGATACTGACCCCCGCCCAGTCAGGCGGCACTGCTGCAACGTGCTCGCTGGGAGATGTCGACGGCGATGGAGTCCTGGATGTTGCGATTGGCAATACCTTTGACTGGTCCCGCAGCAATGCCCTGAACACAGTCGGCACCGCATTGAACCAGCACAACCTGCTGTTGTTCGGGGACGGCGCATTCGGATTTTCAGAGCGCTCGGAGGACTGGGGATTACGGGATTTTCCGGCTATCACCTGGGCATTGGCTCTGGTTGACATTGACCAGGACGGCGACGTTGACCTGCTTACCGCCGACGACCAGGCCGCAGTGCCGGGATCGATCGTTGAGCGCGGCGGCATACAAGTCTACCTGAATAATGACACCCACTTTGAAAAACGCGCCCCCGACCAGTCAGCTCTGGGCTCGCCAACCGCATGGATGGGCCTGTCTTTTGGCGATCTGGACAATGACGGTTTCCTGGACCTTTTTGGCACGAACATGGGCCTGTATTTTGTCACCAGCAACCGCGTCGGCGGACA
>JBFJWU010000077.1:0-11465 GCA_041623475.1 bacterium
AGTTCCGGATTGACAACAATGTTGACTGTGGCTTCATTGGCGCCCAGCGACACAACCGATACCGACACGCGGCAGTCGACATTGTCCCAGCTGCATGCCATGTCGCCACGAAACGAGTCACCGAAATCCCAGATGTCCCCCGCGTCGCCAAAATTGGTCCCGCGCTCCAGGTCAAACCGTTCGTCCGCCTGTTCAAAGCTGACCCAGTAGTGCTCGTCCGTACAATCGGCACCGTCCTCGTTGGGCACACAGGGATTGCGCTGGATCGATGTCAACAGGTCACGCTTGTCCTCGTCAATGTGCCAGATCGTCAGGCCCGAGGCCCCATATCCGGCCCAATCACCGCTGGCAGTAATCAACGCCAGCAGCAGGTGTTCAGACCCGGCCTGGTTGCCTTCGGATTCGGCGTCGTTCAAATCGATCCGCAGGATCTCGCCGTCCGGGTCCAGCGGTGTCATCCGGTACTCGCAGAGGTTTTCGGTCACGACAACCGGTTCCTGCCAGTCCAGTTCTTCACGGACGAATGGATCGACACCGGTCGGATTAATATCCGGGCCAAACGTTTCCGCCTCGACCCCGTCCAGTCGGTATAACCCCCAACTCATCAGGCTGTACCGTCCGGTGCCCAGTCCCTGCCCGGAAGCAGCGTACAGGTCGGGCAATCCAAGGATGTGGCCGAACTCGTGGGCAATCACGCCGATGCCACTGGGGAACTCGCCTTCTTCGCCGCACAGGTTGGGCGGGCAGTAAAAGCGTTCGGCACCCATCAGGTACCGGGCACCCCAGTCGGTCCCGTTGACGTCAAAGTTGTCTTCGTGCTGGTGGGACCAGAGGAAGTCGCAGCCGGCAACCACCGATGAGTCATCGGGATCGACCTCGTCCGGGTCAGCGCTTTTCAGTTCTCCGGCTGGTCCGCTGTGCAGGATCAGGACGGCGTCCAGGGTGCCGTCGCCATCGCCATCGAACTCGTTCAGGTCAACCATGGAATCGGCGGCAACCAGGGCTTCTTCGACCAGTTCAATTGCGCCGCCATTGACCAGGTTGCCAATGGTCAACGCACCCGGCTTGGCACCCAGCCCGAAACAACCACTCTGGCCGGACGAGCTTTTGCGTGCGTAGTAGGTAGAGGATTTGCTGGCCTGAACCCAGGGTACGA
The DNA here is from genome assembly GCA_041623475.1 of bacterium. GTDB lineage: Bacteria > J088 > J088 > J088 > J088 > JBFJWU01. Next base: position 1,157 of record JBFJWU010000077.1, read on the forward strand.
CGGTACCGGTCAATTCCATCCTGCCGCGACTTTGCTTGAGAAAATACGTCCGCATACTGTCAAACGGATACGGACCGTCGCCGGGTGCATCCGTACCAAACAGCATGTCCTGAAAGTAGGCAATATCGTCGGTCCGATCACTGCTGGACACCGTATCGCTGTAGTGGATCGGAATCACGAGGACGTTGATGCTGCCAACAGCCGGTGTCGGGTCGCCGGTTAACGCCGGCTGCAGGCGCCCGGATCCCGGGGCAGACAGGGTTGGCAGGTCCGGTGTAATTGTGCCGTCAAATGCCGGTGGTACTGCGACCGCGCTGGAAGCGACAAACACACCCAGGACAATTGCCCAAAAATACTGTCGGTTCACAACGGGTCTGCCAGGACAAAGGATGACTGTAACCGTTCCATTGTCCGCGGCCCCACCCCACGGATGGCGTCAATCCGGGCCCAACTGCCACCTGACCGGGCCGTTACCGCTATTGCCCGGGCCACCGTGTCCGGTACTCGAGCGTGCTCGGCAATCAGCGTTGCACCCGCTTGTCCGAGATTGACCGGCATCCCCCAGAACAGGCGCGTTGCCGGATCCTCGACCGCGTCACCAGCAACGTCCAGTCGATTGTAGACGACGGCGCGGCCGGTCGGTGCGGCACCGGGATCAACCGTCAGCGTCGTGGTCCGCAGGGGCCCCGCGGGTGCGGCCGCCGACATCAACACGACGACGGCGACCATGGTGCCAATTGTTTCAGGCTGAATTCGCCTGAACATCGGCGCCCGAGTCCTTCAGCAATTTGAACTCGATTCCGTCGACCAGCGCCTCGTAACTGGCATCGATAATATTGGTGCCGACGCCAACTGTACCCCAATGCCGGTCGCTGTCGCCACTTTCAATCAATACCCGGACAGACGCACCGGTGCCGCTCTCGGCGGTCAATACCCGCACCTTGTAATCCACGAGCCGGACTTCGCCCAGCTGTGGGTAGAATTTTTCCAGCGCTTTTCGCAGCGCAAAATCCAGGGCGTTAACGGGTCCGTTTCCGGACGCGACGGTATGTTCCTCCTGCCCGTCGACCCGGACGACAACGGTCGCCTCTGTAACCGGCGGCGTATCGCCAACCCGTTCATCCAGGCACCGATAAGACACCAGCTCGAACGCCGACGTTGATAACCCGAATATCCGCTTGACCAGCAGTTCGAAGCTGGCTTCGGCACCTTCGTACTGGTACCCCTGAGACTCCAGCTCCTTCAAGCGGTCCAGGACAACCTGGATTCGGTCGTCGTCGGCGGCGACCGCAAGCCCGTATTCTTCGAGTTTCTCGTGGATCGTCGCTCGGCCAGCCAGGTCCGAAACCAGGATACGCCGGTTGTTGCCGACCCGGTCCGGCGAAACGTGTTCGTATGTTTCCGGATTGCGGCGAATTCCGCTGGTATGCATACCGCCCTTGTGGGCAAACGCGCTTTGTCCCACATATGGCAGATGCCTGGGGTGGGCCAGGTTGGCCAGTTCCATAACCAGGTTGGTGACATCCGTCAGCTGGCGAACACCACTGTCGGGAAGTGCCTCGTATCCCATTTTCAGGTTCAGGCTGGCAATGATGCTGACCAGATTGGCGTTACCGCAGCGCTCGCCAATTCCCCCGATTGTTCCCTGGACGTGGGTCGCACCCGCACGAATTGCGGCCAGCGAGTTGGCAACGGCGTTCTCGGTATCGTTGTGGGTGTGGATGCCGACGGCAACATCAACATGACTGACGACATCGGCGACGATCTGTTCGATCTCCCAGGGCATCGTGCCGCCGTTGGTATCACACAGGACCAGGCACGATGCGCCACCGTCCGTGGCCGCCTGCAGGACCTGCATCGCATAGTCACGATTTCGTTTGTAGCCGTCAAAAAAATGCTCGGCATCAAAAATGACTTCGCGCCCGGCATTGACAAAGTATTCCATCGTTGCCCGGACCGATTCCAGATTGGCTTCCAGCGAGGTCCGCAGGGCTTCGGTAACGTGCAGATCCCAGCTTTTGCCGACGATGCAGACGGCCGGTGTTTCGGCATCCAGCAGCGTCTGCAACATCAGGTCGCTGCCCGGGTCCCCGGCACCCGCGCGCATTGTCATCCCAAACGCCACCAGTTTGGCGTGCGCAAGCGGCTGCCGCTTCATTTCGGCAAAAAATCGCCGGTCCCGCGGATTGCTGCCGGGATAACCGCCTTCGATATAGTCGACACCGATCCGGTCAAGCTCGCGGGCAATCAGCAGCTTGTCCTCGCTGCTGAAGGCGATCTCTTCACCCTGCGTACCGTCACGCAGCGTCGTATCGTACACATCAATTTTTCGTACATCGGTCATAACCTGATTATTGTAAGCTTCGCTGATCGCCCCGGGCAACCATTGGTCAACAAGCACCGTCTTTACGCAGTCGCTGCATTCGTTAGAATATGGGTCTGTACCAATTGATCGGAAAGGAACCAACGCGTGAAGAAACTTGCCGCATTGATGATATTCGCCGTCGCCGCCGTATCAGGCCGAGCGATTGCCGAAACCAAGACCGAAAACGCCCTGCCCGTTGTTGAAATAACGACATCGATGGGTCTCATTACCGTCCAGCTGAATCCCGCCAAGGCCCCGATTACGGTTGAAAACTTTCTTCAGTATGTGGATGACCAGTATTACGACGGCACCGTATTCCATCGCGTCATCAAGGGATTCATGGTCCAGGGTGGTGGGTTTGACGAGACCCTCAAGAAGAAAGACACCCGGCCGCCGATCAAACTGGAATCGCAGAACGGCCTCGGCAACAAACGCGGAACCATTGCCATGGCCCGGACCAACCAGAAAAACAGTGCGACCAGCCAGTTCTTCATCAATCATGTCGACAATGCCAACCTGGACAGCTACGGCGGGGGTTACGCGGTATTTGGCAAGGTCATCGCTGGCATGGATGTCGTCGACAAGATTGCCAAGGTCAAGACCGGTGTCAAGAAAGGCATGCGCGATGTCCCTGTCGAAACGGTGTTCATCCAGTCGATTCGCCGGAAAGCAGCCAAGTAAGGCGCCGACCCGGCACCGGCACGCGGAACGGGTTCGTGCCGGTGCCGAATACAGTCACACACCTGTTTCCGCTAGAATGGCGGTATCCGGTCAAGCGAGGGACAACCCATCGCGACCAGGTTCAATTTTCTTTCCCCTGATCTAGTCTAGAGATGATCCAGAACGTCCTTACAAAAGTTTTCGGTACCCGCAACCAGCGGGAGGTCAAGCGGATGCAGCCGCTTGTCGATGAGATCAATGACCTGGAACCGGAAATCCAGGCGCTCAGCGACGAGCAACTGGCCGCCAAAACCGACGAGTTCAAGTCCCGTATCGCCGGGTTCCTCGACGAAGGGTTTGAACTGGACGAAATCCTGGACGACCTGCTGCCCGAAGCATTTGCGGTCGCCCGCGAGGCGGGCACGCGGACACTTGGCATGCGCGCCTACGACGTCCAGTTGGTTGGCGGCATCGTCCTGCACCGGGGACGAATCGCCGAGATGAAAACCGGCGAAGGCAAAACTCTGGTCGCGACCCTGCCGATGTACCTGAACGCGCTGGCCGGCAAGGGTTGCCACCTGGTCACCGTGAACGACTACCTGGCCTATCGCGATGCCGAATGGATGGGCAAGCTATTTCGTTTCCTTGGACTGAGCGTCGGCGTCATCACCCACGGCAAAACCAATGCCGAACGTAAACAGGCCTACGATGCCGACATAACGTACGGGACAAACAACGAATTCGGCTTTGATTACCTGCGCGACAATATGAAGTACGACCTGGCCGACTATGTCCAACGGGACCACTTCTTTGCCATCGTTGACGAAGTCGACTCGATCCTGATTGACGAAGCACGGACGCCACTGATCATCAGTGGGCCGACCGACGACAACCCGGCACTGTACAAGGACATCGACCGTGTCGTCCGGGACCTGATCGCGACCGAGAAGAAACTCGGTACCGACCCGAGACAGGATCCGGAAGAAGGCGAAAACCCGGGCGTCCACTATCACATTGACCTCGAACACAAGTCGGTTGTCCTGACCGAGGACGGGATCAGCCTGGCCGAACAGTTGACCGGTATTGACAACCTGTATGCGCCGGACGAAGTTGAAACCCTGCACCACGTCCAGCAGGCCCTGCGAGCCCACACACTGTATACCCGCGATGTCGAATACGTCGTCCAGAACGGCGAAGTCGTCATTGTCGACGAATTTACGGGACGAATGATGCCCGGTCGCCGTTGGTCCGATGGCCTGCACCAGGCGGTCGAGGCCAAAGAAGGGGTCGCAATCGAGAGCGAGAACCAGACGCTCGCAACGATCACGTACCAGAACTACTTCAAAATGTACAACAAGCTGGCGGGCATGACCGGCACCGCCGACACCGAGGCCGGCGAATTCCACAGCATCTACGATCTGGAAGTTACGGTCATCCCGACCAACAAGCCAATTGCCCGCGAGGACGAAGCCGACCTGGTGTTCAAGCGGGAAACCGTCAAATTCAAGGAAATTGCCGAAAAAATCAAGGAACTCCACGACAAGAACGCCCCGGTCCTGGTCGGCACAACCAGTGTCGAAAAATCGGAACGGATCGAAAAGGCGCTGGTTCGCCAGGGCGTTCACAAGAAGATGATCAATGTCCTTAATGCCAAGCAACACGGTCGCGAGGCCGAAATTGTCGCCCAGGCGGGTCGCAGCGGGGCGATTACGATCGCTACCAATATGGCCGGTCGCGGGACCGATATTGTTCTGGGCGGCAATCCCGAGCACTTTGCCTGGGGATTACTGAACGATGCCGGCATCGACCGCGAAGAGCTGATCGGCGATCAGTTCATCAAGCTTTTGATGATGGGCCAGACTGACCGTGCCCGCGAAGTTGCGGCTGATGATGAGCGCATCACCGAGGACATGATCGAGCAGATCCTGGAACACCGCCAGGAATGCCTGGCCAACCAGAAGATCGTGCTGGAGGCCGGGGGCCTGCATATCATTGGTACGGAGCGGCACGAATCCCGGCGTGTCGACAATCAGTTGCGCGGCCGATCCGGACGGCAGGGCGACCCGGGCTGGAGCCAGTTTTACCTGAGCCTCGAAGACGATCTGATCCACGTGTTTGGTGGCGACCGCATCCTGAACCTGATGGATCGCCTGGGCATGGAAGAGGACGAGGCGATCCAGCATCCCTGGCTGTCCAAATCGATTGCCAGCGCCCAGGAAAAAGTCGAGGGCCGCAACTTTGAGATCCGCAAGAACCTGCTGGATTATGACGATGTCATGAACCAGCAGCGGACGGTGGTCTATACCGAACGGCGACGGATCCTGGGTGGCGAGGGTCTGGACGAACTGTACGAACAGATTGTCGAAGACATGACCTGGGACATCGTCGATATGTATGTCTCGCCCAAGACGTACCCCGACGACTGGGACTGGAAGGGTATCGGCGAGACGATGCACGAGCACGGGGTCGTCATGGACGAACCGTCCGAAGACGAACGCGCCAGCTGGAAAGATGAAGACCTGCAGGTGTTCCTGAAAAGCCTTGTCATCGATAAACTGACCGGCAAACAACAGAAATATGGCGATGAGGCGATTCAGTTTGTCCTGAAGCAGATCATGCTGATGACCCTTGACCATCTGTGGAAAGAGCACCTGCTGGCGATGGACCACCTGCGCGAAGGGATCGGGCTGCGTGGATACGGTCAGAAAGACCCCAAGCGTGAATATGCCCGCGAGGGTTTCGAGCTGTTCCAGCAGATGCTGGTTCTGTTCCGGCAGGATGTCGTGCGCAAAGTCAGCCTGGTTGAAATGAGGTCCCCGGAAGAGCAGAAGCGCGCCGAAGAGATGATCGAGCGGATGCGCCAGCAGGCCGAGGCCGCGAAACTGGTTTCCAACGAAAACCGCGAGCAGTCAAGTTACGGCGTTGGCAGTGCCATTGCTGCCGCAGGTGCTGCAATCCCGACACAGTCCGCAGCCGGCGCCGCCGGGATTGCGGCGGCGGTGCCGCCTCCGAATATGCAGGCGCCACCGCAAGCGTTCCCCGGCGATTCCGGTGCCACCGTTGTCCGTGACAACCCCAAGGTCGGCCGCAATGACCCGTGCCCCTGCGGCTCGGGCAAGAAATACAAGAAGTGCCACTATCCGGAGTACGATTGACCCCGGTATCGCGATGGTTTCGATTGGCGTTCGCCGCGGTACTGCTGCTGGCGGCATGTGGCACGACAACCCCATCGCAGCTGCTTGACAACGGCCTGGCCGACAATTCATCGGATGCCGAACAGACGGTCGAGGAGATTATCCAACAGGGTGGTTTCGCGATTACCGTACGTCCCGGCGAAGCCGTTTTCCTGGCCGTTGACGACCCGAACAGCGACCTGTTCGGGACATCCGTCAGTTTTGGTGCCAGTGCCCTGCCCGAAGAACCGGGATTGGCTGTCCTGTCGATTACGCCCCGGAAAAACTTTATCGTCGGAGCTGGCCAGACACTGGTTGGACCGCCCATGATCATAGCCCTGGAAGGCGTCACGACAAACCTGCCAATTACGCTGCGGGCGGACGCGACGGTCGTGACACCCTACTCGCCTGAACTGACGGGTACCGACCCCGCAAGCGAACTGTTTATTGGAATCCGGCTGTCAGACGTCGTTGAAAACGTGTCGGTGCTGAAAAACACCGTCGTCGACCAGTCGGCGACCAGGATCGTCGCCCAGACCAACCGTTTCGGGCCAATGGCTGCGATCCGTGACCCGATTGCAGCCGAGGCCCAGGAAAATTCCGACGACCCGGACGACGAGGAAACAACGACCCTGTCCACGGATTTCCTGAACTACTCATACAGCCAGTTCGGCAAGACCTGCAACCGCTTTGGCGCCCGGCCCAGCGTCGACGGGTACCGCGGTGAAATGAGCCTGAAGTACATCAATGTCGGCGCGTCAACCTGGCGGTTTGAGTTCGACCTGGAAGACCTGCTGAGTGGCGAGATCGTCCATTACGAGGTCCTTGGCCAGGGCACCCCGCCCGGTACGCCGACCGGCAGTGGGGCGAACGGCGTCGATCCGGGATACCCGACCGCTGTCACGGCGATTTCCTTTCGCCAGCGCTGCAAGCACTCGGATGGGACGGTCCTTGCTGTCGAAATCAACGAGAACCCGGTCACCGCGCCGGCATCGATTGACGGCGTCAACAACCGGATCCTGGACATCAACGAGTGGGACCAGGACGGCTTTGACAACCTGTCCAATTGCGGCGAGCCTGGTGGCACCGGTGCGTGTACGCGATTGACAGGGACCGCGCGGATCCAGTTGTCGCTGGAACTGGTCAATCCGGCCAATGCGAACAATGACGGGGACCTGTTCCTGGACATGGTTGCTGACGCCGAGTGGGAAACGCCCTGACCTGTCCCCCGTCGCCGCCGGATTCAGTCCCGGGCAAACACCAGTTCCAAACCGATCACGAATGATTCGCGCAGTCGCAGGGCGCCAAGCAGCGCTGTAAACGGTCGCAGTCCGAATGCCGACAGGGACTGCTGGACTTCGCCGCCTGCGTTCAGTCGGTCCGCGGTGACCGAGCACCGGATCGGGCAGGCAAAGGGCACCTGTCGCCCACGGAAGTCAATTTCCCCGTCCAGTTGGCCGCCGTCCAGGGTTCCGGCAAATCGACCGGAAAACTGAATGGTCGGATGCCGGCGACTGTCAAGGACCTGTCTGCCGTGCAGATTGCGATTGAATTCCCGCCGTTCCAGCCGGTTCAGGTCCCCGGCATCAGCGGCCAGCGCCGTCGAATCAATCACAAGCTCGACCGGGACCTCGAATGCAGGATCCGAACCCGTGTCAATGGTGATCGCAGGCAATCGGCCGATGATCGTCCGGTCATGGGCAATGCCAAGATTCTTCATCAACCCTTCGGATGACACGTATGCATAGATACGGGACAGGTCCGGCATCAACGTCAATAACATCGCTGCCTGCGACTACAGGATGTAGCGGGCCAGGTTCTGGTCCTGGGTGATTTCCCGCATTCGCTCCCTGACGTACTCGGCGGTAATCGGAATCGTCTGGCCTCGCAGGTCCGGCGCCGAAAAACTGATCTCCTCGGCAACCCGCTCGACAACCGTGTGCAGGCGGCGGGCACCGATGTTCTCCAGGCTGCGGTTGTACTCTGCCGAGAGTCCGGCGATTTCGCGGACCCCGCTGTCGTCAAATTCGATTGTGACGCCCTCGGTGCCCAGCAGCGCCGCCGCCTGTTTGAGCAGCGAGCATTCGGGCTCGGTGAGGATCCGGTAAAGATCTTCTTCAGTCAACGGGTCCAGTTCAACACGAATGGGAAAGCGGCCCTGCAGTTCTGGAATCAGGTCGCTGGGCTTGCTGACATGGAACGCCCCGGCAGCAATGAACAGGATATGATCGGTCGACATCTGGCCGAGCTTGGTCGACACGGTCGACCCCTCAACGATCGGCAGCAGATCACGTTGCACGCCCTCGCCACCGACGTCGGGACCATGCTTGCTGGCACCGGTCCGCGCGACCTTGTCAACCTCGTCCAGGAAAACGATCCCGTGGTTCTGCAGCAGGTCAGCTGCACGGCGTTTCAGGTCATCCTCATCGATCAGGCGGCTGGCTTCCTCTTCTTCGAGGTACGCCAGGGCATTGCGCACCGACATTTTGGTTCGTTTCCGCTTCTTGGGCATCAGGTTACCCAGCATGTCGCGGAAATTCCGCTCCATTTCTTCCATCCCCGGGCCCATGCCCATGATCTCGACCGGCATTCGCGGTGAATCGTCAATCTCGATTTCGACATCCTGGTTGTCGAACTCACCGGCCAGCAGTTTTTCGCTGGCCTCGGCCCAGCTTGCAGCACCAGGTGCCAGGGTCGGATCCACCAGGCCCAGAAGCCGGTCTACTGCCGCCTTGCGACTTCGTTCGCGAACGCGGGCCATTGCCTGTTCCCGGACCAGGCGCAGGCTCTCGTCCGCGAGGTCCCGGATGATGCTCTCGACATCCCGGCCGACATAACCGACTTCGGTGAACTTGCTGGCTTCGATCTTGATAAACGGGGCTCCGGCCAGGCGCGCCAGTCGCCGTGCAATTTCTGTCTTGCCGACGCCGGTTGGCCCGATCATCAGGATGTTCCGCGGCGTCACCTCGTCCTGCATCGCCTGGTCCAGCATGCGCCGGCGCCAGCGATTTCGCAGGGCCACCGCGACTGCACGTTTTGCCTGATGCTGGCCGATAATATGCCGGTCCAGTTCGGCGACAATTTCGGCCGGGGTCAACGCCGTGCTGATATCGTCAGGATTGGTCATCGGTTCCGACCGTTTCCAGAGAAATCGAATCATTTGTATAGATGCACAGCCTTGATGCAATGGCCAGCGCCTCGCGCACGATTTCCTCTGCGGACAGCGAGGAATGTTCTGCCAGTGCTTCGGCGGCGGCATACGCGTAAGGACCGCCGCTGCCAACAGCCAGGATCGGGCGGTCGGGTTGCAATACATCGCCATTACCACTGATCATCAGGATTGAATCCTTGTCCGCAACCATCAGCATGGCCTCCAGGCGCTGGAGAATCTTTTCGGTGCGCCAATCCTTGGCCAGTTCGACCGCCGCCCGTCGCAGGTCCCCGGAATACTCCTGCAGCTTGCCTTCAAAGCGGTCGAACAGGCTGAGTGCGTCCGCCGTCTGGCCCGCGAACCCGGCCAGGACGTCGCCGCCCGATAACTTGCGAACTTTGACCGCGCCGTGTTTGATCACGGTATTGCCCAGGGTCACCTGGCCATCGCTGCCCATGACCGTCTGGCCATCCTTTTGCACGGCCAGGACCGTCGTTGCACGCCAAGATTGGTCTGCATTCATCGTTTCGTTCCGCTCCTCGGATTGTCAGCAGGACAGTGTACCGTCTTTGGTAAGCGAAATGCTGTCACGCCCTGGGGTGCGCATCATCGTAGATCCGGGCCAGCGTATCAAAATCAAGGTGTGTATATCGTTGCGTCGTTGACAGACTGGCGTGGCCCAGCAATTCCTGGATCGCCCGCAGGTCAGCGCCCGCCTGCAACAGGTGGGTGGCGTAACTGTGCCGCAACGCGTGGGGCGACGGCTGAGGAATCAGGCCGCCCAGGCGCGCGCGTTCGGTCAGCAACCACTGGACGCCGCGTGTCGTCAGGCGCTGGCCGGATTGATTGACAAACAGTGCTGCCCGGTCACTGGCCAGTTCCGGGCGGCCACTGCCGATCCAGTTGTCCAGCGCACGCCGTACCGGGGTTGGCAGCGGCACCAGGCGTTCCTTGCGTCCC
>JBFJWU010000078.1:0-11434 GCA_041623475.1 bacterium
AAAGCCGATCACAACCAGTCGACCCTCCCAGGCAATGCACCGGGTGCTCTGGTCAAAGACATCCCCACCGACCGGATCATAGATAACGTCCGCGCCTTTGCCACCGGTAATCTCCTTGACCGCTTTGACGAAGTCGTCAGTGGTGTAGTTGATCGCATGGTCGGCGCCGCAGTCCCTGCACACCTGAAGCTTTTCCTCGGTGCCGGCTGTGGCGATGACGGTTGCACCGATTTTTTTGCCGATCTGGATTGCAGCGGTACCGACACCGCCAGCCCCGCCGTGGACCAGCAATGTTTCGCCAGGCGCCAGGCGTCCGCGCAGGACAACCCCGAAATAACTGGTCTGGTAGGTCATCAGGAATGCGGCCGCATCGGCAATCGACATTTCGTCGGGAATCCCATAAGTCATGTTGTCCAGCGCGGTCATCTTCTCGGCAAACGCCCCAGCCATGTTCATCGTAATGACACGGTCCCCGACCTTGAAGCGACTGCCGTCTCCGGCTTCAAGGACCGTTCCGGCGGCCTCGGTCCCCGGGATAAACGGGGTCGGGACCTTGACCTGGTACTGCCCGGCAATGGACAGGATGTCGGGAAAGTTGATCCCGGCCGCCCCGATTTCGATAACCGACGACCCGGGGAACGCAGTTGGATCGTCGACATCCCGCCACTCCAGAACATCGTTGAAGTGCCCGTAACGGGTGGCCTGCCAGGCCTTCATCGTTGTGGTCCGTTCGCCAGGCCCTCAGGACGCGAGGAAGTCATTGATTACCCTTTCAGATTCTTCGTGATGGGAATCCCAGAAGACGTGCCCGGCACCGGTGATCGTGTGGAGCACGGCGGGTGTAATCTTGTCGGCGATCATGACACCGTTTTCGTGGGGCAGCAGTATGTCAGCGTCACCGTGGACAACCAGGGTTTCGATACTGATTGCGTCCAAATCCCCGGAAACATCGAACTGCATGATCGCGCCCATCTGTTTCATAAAGCCTTTGGTCGGACGGCGGTAGGCCAACGTAAAGTCAACCAAAGCCTCGACTCGATCAGGGTCGCTGTCCAGCCAGTCCGGTGGATAGTTGATTGACTGGAGCTCGCGGGTAAATTCGCGAACATCTGTACCGGGCTGATAGGAGAACCGGGCGAGAACGTCGGCATCAGCACTGACCGATGACTTGCCACCGTGGGTGGTGCAGCCCAGGACCAGTCGCCTGATTCGGTCCGGTGCGATCAGGGCCAATGTCTGGGAAATCATGCCGCCCATGGAAATTCCCAGAAGATTAAATGAATCCCAGCCGACATCGTCAGCAATGGCCAGTGTGTCACGTGCCATGTCTTCGATTGTCCACGGGGCTTCCGGCACGTCACTTTCGCCCATCCCCCGGTTGTCAATGACGATCGTCGGCCGACGTTCTGCAAGCGTCGTTGCCAGCCGTCGCCAGTCTTCCTTGACGCCCGTCAGTCCCATGACCATCACCAGCGGCGGACCGTCCCGATCGGCGCCCAGCATCTGCCAGGCAACCTGCACATTGTCTCGTACGGTTTTTCGAGTCTCTGCGGTCCAGGGCGGAACTGCGAAAGTGGAATCAACGGTCATCTCATCGTTCCTTGTTTGATTGGTCTTGGAGCCGCTCAAACGCGGCCTTCAGGTGGGGGTTACGGACGGCGCTGACTGCGTCATGTGCCAGGTCAACCGGTGGTCGTTCGGGCGACGGGCGGGGTGGATTGATTTCTGGCGGTGGTGGCTGCGGATGGACATACTCGCAACGAATCCGGGTCGCCCCCAGATCCGGCAACAGGTCACGCAGGCGTTCCAGGATATCGCGGGACAGGAACTCGATTTCCTGGATCCAGATTGTATCGGTGACACCGATAATCAGGTATTGTCCTTCTGTCCGCAGTGGTGCAGTCCGACTGGCCAGTTGTTCGCCGACGGCCGTCTGCCAGGCTGCCAGGACGCGACGTGCGGACTGAACCTGCTGACCGACACCGCACCGTCGATCATCAAGGATGTCCGTGACAATTCGTGGTGTCCGGGCCAGGGGCCGGGTACGTGGCCGGTTCCAACGGTTGGATTTGTTCGTGGGGGACTTCACAGCCTATATGCTACAGGCTCTTGACAAAGGGACGGTAATGGTCAGGCCAAGTCCTTCTGGGTCACAAACGGGCGGACCAGTTCGCGCATGGCCTGGGCATCGACCTGATCCAGTACGCCCAGCCGTTGGGCCAGCGAGTACAGCTGGTACATCCCCACCAGCAGCCAGCTGATCAATTCGGGGCGGACATCGCTGCGCAGGACTCCGCGGTCCTGGCCGCGCTTCAATGCCCGGGTGAGCAGTTCGACGTTGCGTTCAATCATCTTGCGGGTCGCCGCGCGAATCTTTTTGTCTTCCAGCTCCGCCAGGATCACCAGGCCAAAACGATTAATTTCGGGCTTGGTTCCCAGCAACGTTCCCAATTGGGCAAACAGCGACTGTGCCGTTTCCTGCGGGTCCAGTTCATCGCCGGACAGGATCGCCTGCAGGCCATCGTATACGCGATCGCCAAACGAATCGATACAGGCAATCAGCAGCGCCTGCTTGCTGGGAAAATGCTGGTACAGGAGCGCCTCGCTGACCCCCGCCGCCTTGGCCAGTTCGCTGGTCGTAGCATTGTGGTAGCCCAGCCTGCCGAATATCGCGGTCGCCTGGCTGAGAATCACGTCCCGCCGGTCTTCACGGCTCATGCGCTTTTTCTCGGTCACTGTCCCGTCCTCCAGAGTAAGTGAGCGCTCACTTATTATAGCGTGCCCGTTGGTGGCTTGCGATGGCGGGTCTGATTTTGCTGCAGGGCTACAATGACTAGCATGTCAGTCGCACGATTTCGAATCGGTTTGCCGATAGTGCTGGGTGTTTGCCTGGCCGCCGATGTTTTTGTCGCGGATCTTGGCACGCAGCTTGAAATTTCGCCGCAAACGGTTGACGTCAACGAAAAGTCGGACCTTGGTATCGAGGTCTACAACGCCGGACCCGGTGACGTAACCGACGTCGCGTTTACCGTTCAGTTTGATGCAGATGTGGCTTACGACGCGGCGGTGACCCTGACTAGTGCAGACTGCAGCAGTTCGGGGTCGGTTTCAGCAGGCATTGTCGTCCAGTGCGCATTCCACGACACAGTGTCCAGCGGCGTCACGGCCCAGACGATCCTGTTCGTTCGCCCATTGACCTCCGGCGTGTTCAGTTTTTCAGCACAGGCAACCGGCACCTTGACCGACCCGACACCGGCAGATAACTCGGCATCAGTGACGTTGACCGCAAACGATGTGCCGACCCAATTGCCGGACGTCAATGATCCGGTTGTGCCGAAAGCCATCCTGACGATTGCACCGGGTGCCCTGCTGCTAACCAGCGTAACCTTGTCCCCGGGACAGCTGAGTGTTCCGATGGTTCAGTTTGACCTGGCTCGCAGCGGACCGGCGACCGCACCGGTAGAACTGACCGGAATGGTCTTGCAGCGAAATGGTTCGGCATCGGTATCCAGCGACGTTGCCAATGTCCGGGTCATCCTGGACCTGGATGGGGATGCTCTGCTGGACGACAACGAGCGGGTCCTGGCTGAAGCTGCCTGGGACGCGGATGAACAACTGCGCCTGGCCCTGGATCCGCTGGCCGTCAGTGCAGTGACCGACCATACCCTGGTCGTGCTGTACGATTTTGCGGACGACATCGAATTTGAGCAGACCGCTGATGGTTGTATCGTTGCCAATGCAGGCGGGCCGTTGGCGATCGCAATGCTATGGCCTGTGCCCGTGGTCCTTGTCTTTGGGCGGCGTCGCAGGTGGCGGCAGTTTGGCGCGGTAACCCTGGTTGCGGCAATCGGGTGGTCATGTGGCACGGGGACGTGCCAGGTTCCGGCTAACCCGGTCAAGAACTACCAGGTCCGCGTCGTCGAACTGATGACTGACGCCGACACGGGCCAGGCCAATGTGCAGGTCAGTGGATTGCCGATTGACGGACGATTTATCCTGATTCGACCGACTGCCCGTTAGAGCCCAGGCACCAGACGGGTTCAGGCAGCCAGTTTCCCGGACAGTTCGGCCGCCGCCAGGCTGCCACCGTTGACCTGAATCGCCAGCCGGTCGCCGGAATGATTGCTGACCCGTTCCAGCTGAATGTCGGATCCCAGCACCTCACCCGCGACTTTTTCCAGGATTGGCGCTATCTGGCCAAAGGCATCGTCGGTATTGGGCAGTCGCAGGCGATCATTGCTGAGAAACACGAACGAACCTGCATCAAACTGGAGCCCCGTTGCACGTTCATCCTTTTCCAGCAGGCTCATAAAGGCCGCGCAGGATTTCAGGGTCAGCCGCAGCCGGTTTTCCAGGCTGTCGCCGTGGGGCCGTTTACGCTGGGCCATCAATCCCAGCGGACCTTCGCTGCGATCCATCGAGTAGTTCAATTCGTGACAGACCAACATCATCCCCGGGCCTTCCGGCACGTGACGGTAGTCGGCGATGTCGATCAGGATTTCGTCCAGTTCCTGCTTGCGAATCCAGTCCTGGAAAATCTCGATGTAGGTCTCGTCGGCCAGGTCGTCGCCGCTGGTGGCGAAAAACTTGATACAGTAGTTTTGCAGGTCGTTCAAATTCATCAGGTATCCTCTTTCAGGCTCAGGCTGCGCCAGCGGACTCGGCCAGTCGAGCGTGGCACGCGACCGCTGCTTCGATAAACAGCTGTGCTTCTTCGATCCGTTGCTTTGCCAGGTCACGGTTAGGTGCATCGGTATGTTCTTCGTGCGCCGTAAACAGGTATTGGCCAAACTTGCCTTTGGCATAGGGGTCAAAAAAGACTTCGGTATCAAAGAACAGTTTCTTGAAGCTGGCAATGATCGCATCTGCGTCGTCAGCAATATCCGGGTCCTGCATTTTGATCAGGCCCTGGGCGGCGCTGAGCATGGCCTTGAGCGCCAGTTCGTACGCCTCACGGATATCGGCATCGCCCTGCTGCTCATCCAGCAGGACCTGGGCGTCAAATACTTCGCTTTCCGCTTCGGCAATGCTGAAGTCGGTTAATGTGACGACCTCGCCGGCGCATTCGCCGACGCCGATGTCACCGATCGTGTACTCGCGGCTGTCCGCCCAGTCCGTATAGTAGGATTTGTCTTCTTCGTAGGACGGCACCGCAGTCAGGTCCTTCAGCCGTTCTTTGACATCTTTCTTGCCCAGGCGCTGCATGGTTTCGCGGAATTTCTCGGTGCCCTGGCGTTCGGCGCGGTAGATCTCCAGCAGACGGTCCAGGACTGACGGAATGCCCTTGGATGGATAGGCACCCAGCGGCATTCCGTAGGACGCGCCGTTGTTGGACCATTCGCCGCCGAGGACCAGCTGGAAATGGGGAACGCGGTAGCCGCCGACGGTCCGGCTGTTGCCGTAAAAGCCGATGTCGGACACGTGGTGCTGGCCGCAGCTGTTAAAGCAGCCGCTGACCTTGACACGCATATCCTTGACATCGTCCTGGAACTGCAGGCCACGTTCAGCCAGCAGCGGCCCCAGTTCGCCAGCCAGTCCACGTGACGCCGAGATGCCCAGCTTGCAGGTATCAGTGCCCGGGCAGCTGGTCACGTCGACGATCGATTCGCCGCCGTTGGCCGCCAGGTTGATCTTGTCCAGTGCGACAAACAGTGCCGGCAGGTCCGCGTCATGGACCCAGCGAATGAACAGGTTCTGCTCGACCGTCGCGCGCATGATCGGGCTGGCATAGCGACGGACGACGTCCGACAGGCGGCGGGCCTGCTGGGACGTGATATCGCCCAGGGGCAGCGCAATTGTCACGGCAGAAAAACCGTCCTGTCGTTGTTTGTAGACGTTGGTTGACTTCCATTGTTCGAACGCTTCGCCCGGATCGTCGACAACATCGCCGCTTGGCTGTGGTGGGTATTCCTCGGCGTAGTCCCGCGCTTCGGGCAGCCAGTCTGTCCAGGCTGCTTCGGATTCCAGCTTGTCCCGTTCTTCCAGGACCAGGCGGCGAAACTCGTCGATGCCCAGCTTGGCAACCAGGAATTTGATCCTGGCCTTGTTACGGTTCTTCTTTTCGCCCAGGCGTGCGTAGACCCTGCTGATTGCCTGGGACAGCGGGATTACCTCGGATTCGGGAATAAATTCGTCAAACAGTTTGGCGTCGTGGGGGATGGCACCCAGGCCGCCGCCGACCCACAGTTCGAACCCACGGACCGTTTCGCCGTTTTCTTCGCGAGTCTGGGCAACCAGACCCAGATCGTGCATGTTGACCAGGCCACAGGCGTGCTGTTTGCAGCCGGAAAATGCCGGTTTGAATTTGCGGCCAAAGTCCTGGACATCGCGGTGGCCCATAAAGTGCCAGGCCGTTTTCTCGGCATAGGACGTGACGTCAAACGCTTCGTCCCGGCAGATCCCGGCCCGGGGGCAGGCCGTAATATTCCGCCACGAGTTGCCACAGGCTTCGCGGGTTGTAATCTCGACAGCGGCCAGCCGACGGTGCATGTCCGGGGTGTCTTCGATATCGCAGAAATGCAGCTGGATATCCTGACGGGTGGTGATGTGCAGGATGCCATCCGAGTACTCCTCGGCCAGATCTGCAAGGACATCCATCTGGTCGGTCGAAACCTTGCCGCCGGGCAACTTGATGCGTTGCATCCCCGGCGCCTGGTAAAACGTGTCCGGCCCTTTGGTCAGGTCACTGGGAAAGGGAATCGTCTGGCTTTTTTCGCCGTCGTGGCGAAAGCCGTTGTCGTACCGCTGGCCATAGGCACCACGGCGCAGGCGCAGTTCGGCAAATACCTTTTCGTCCAGTTTGCTGTCCTTGCGCAATTCCATTTGCGTTTCGAACAGGTCAATTTCCTCTGCCATTACATCTGGAACGGCATCGCCCAGCAGGTCTTTCCAACTGGACCGGTCGTGATCGGCCATGAATCTTATCCCTTTCTTGCGATAAAACCAGAGGCGGGCTTGTTGATAACAGGCCCGCCTCTTTGTCAATGGTTGCGGTTGGTCAGGCTGGCGCGGCCTCTGTCTTGATTGGCGCTGAGCAAAACCATTCGTAATCAATTAATTCGTTGATTGTCGGATTGTCCCCGCACAACGGGCACGCCGGGTCGTTCTGGACCTTCAGTTCGCGGAACTTCATGGCCAGCGCGTCGAAATGCAGCAACCGACCGACCAGCGGCTCGCCGATGTCCAGCAGGACCTTGATCGTTTCTGTCGCCTGCATTGTGCCCACCGTTCCCGGCAGGATGCCCAGGACACCGGCTTCGGCACAACTGGGTGCCAGTTCCGGCGGTGGCGGTTCCGGGTACAGGCAGCGATAGCAGGGGCCTTCGTCTGCCTTGTATACCGTCACCTGGCCTTCAAAGCGAAAGATCGATCCATCGACAATGGGGATCTTGCGCATGTAGCAGGCATCATTGATCAGGTAGCGCGTCGGGAAGTTGTCGCATCCGTTGACGACCACATCCCAGCCGTCATCAAAAATTTCAAACACGTTGTCCGACGTCAGGCGCTTCTGGTACGTGACGACATCCACGTCGGGGTTCAGGTTCTTGATGAACTCGCGGGCGCTGTCTACCTTTGGGCGCCCGACGTCCACCGTCCGATGGATGACCTGCCGCTGCAGATTGGACTCGTCGACGACATCGGCATCGATGATCCCGATCGTGCCGACCCCGGCGGCCGCCAGGTAGATCGCGGTCGGGCTGCCCAGCCCGCCGGCGCCAACCATCAGCACGCGGCTGTTCAGCAGCTTTTCCTGGCCTTCGGCACCGACCTCCGGCACCAGCAGGTGGCGGCTGTAACGTGCTGACCGGACTTTGGCGTCGTCTTTTTTCATGTCGAATGGCAGGCCGGCGTTCTTCCAGCCGTTGAACCCGCCGTCCAGGTTGATGACGTTGCTGTAGCCCAGGTCGGCCAGCGCCTTGGCGGCAAACAGGCTGCGGGTGCCGGACGCACAATAAACAACAACGTCCCGGTCCTTGTCCTTGACTTCGTCTTCAATCCGCAGTTCCAGAAAGGTCCGGGGGATAAAAACCGCACCCGGGACGTAGCCCTGGGCGTTTTCATCCGCTTCACGGACGTCAATGACCGTCAGTCCGTCTGCATCGGACTGTAACCGGTCCTGGACCTCCTGTGGCGAGATCGTGGGTACAGAACTTCGCAGTCCCGCCAGAATGTCATCTTTAGCCGACATAGCCTTGCTCCTGTTGTCTGCAGGCCCTTATTGTAAACCCGATTCCGGTCCTTCGGACAACGGGCCCTGCGGTACGCCGGTTCGATTTCGTAATGAAACTCGCCATTGGCCAGCAGGAACATCCATTATAACCATAACCTGCGGCCGCTTGCAAATAGTACATTTATTAAATGTAATTACAGATGTGCTTAAAATAAGAAATAATACCAATACTACATTAAAAAAGTGATTAAATAGGGACCTGGCCGACATAAGTTAGCGTACACTTACTTAGTTTGACGGATGTGTCGGACTCGTCTATGCTTTTGGGACGATGGATTTCCGCTACACAGATGAAATGCGCTCGCTGCGCGACACCGTACGCAAATTTGTGTCGGACACGGTCATGCCGCACGTGGCAACGATCGAGGCCGACGACGTCATTCCCGATGAGATCTTTGATGCTGCCCGCGAACTGGGGCTGTTCGGGATGACGGTACCGGAGGAATACGGTGGCCTGGGCCTGTCGACGCAGGAGAAAGCGATCATCCACGAAATGCTGGGTCGCGGTCCCTGGGGGGTCGCCAGCTACTTCAGTGTCCATACCGGAATCGGTTGCGTCGCCCTGGCCAGGTTTGGCAGCGACGAACAGAAGAAGAAGTACCTGCCGCCGATGGCGGACGGATCAATCATCTGTGCCTTTGCCCTGACCGAACCCGAGGCCGGCAGCGATGCTGGTGCCCTCAAGACCACAGCGGTCCGTGACGGCAACGAATGGGTTTTGAACGGCACCAAGCACTTTATTACCAATGCACCGGTGGCCGACCTGTTTACCGTGTTTGCCCGGACCAACGACAGCGGCGGCAGCAAGGGTGTGTCGACGTTCCTGGTCGAACGGGAGTCACCGGGTTTGTCGATCGGGCAGATCTATGACACCATCGGTCATCGCGGCAGCCGGATTTCGGAAATCCTGTTCGAGGACGTCCGCGTCCCGGCGGCCAATATGATTGGTGCCGAGGGCCAGGGCTTCAAGAACGCCTTTGCCGCGCTCAACGTTGGCCGGACGATGCTCAGCGCCCGCTGTGTCGGCGCGGCCCAGCGCGGCCTGGAACTGGCCACCGAATACGCCCAGGAACGCAAAACATTCGGCAAGGCGTTGATGGATCATCAACAGATCGGATTCTGGCTGGCCCAGATGAATGCCGAAATCGATGCCGGTCGCGGCCTGGTTTACCGGTCCGCCTGGCGCATCGACGAAGGGCTGGATGCGGCCCGGGCTGCGTCCACGGCCAAAGCGTTCTGCGCCGAAATGGGCTGGAAGGCAATTGACCGCGCGGTCCAGATCTTTGGCGGTGTGGCCTATATCAAGGGCGAAACCGAAATTGAACGCCTGTGGCGGGATTTCCGGGTTGTGCGGGTCTATGACGGTTCGACCGAAATCCAGAAGATCATCATTGGCCGGCAACTGGCCAAGGGCATGCTGGAATACCCGGAGGGATTATGAGCGGCCCCCTGTATTACGAAGACATGCAGCCCGGCATGACCTGGACCACACCCGGCCGCACCGTGACCGAGGCCGACATCGTCAATTTTGCCGGCGTCAGCGGCGACTTTAACTGGATCCATATCGATGCCCAGGCGACCAAAGAATCACCGTTTGGCGAACGCATCGCCCACGGCCTGCTGGTGCTCAGCATGGTTACGGGCCTGCGGATGCAAAGCGGCCTGTTTACCGGCACGGTACTGGCGTTCCTGGGGATCGAACAGTGGGCGTTCAAAAAAATTGTCAAGATCGGTGAAACGATCCACGCCGAAGTCGGCGTCGAGGAAGCCCGCGAAACGTCCAAGCCCGACCGCGGCATTGTCAAGCAGCGGGTCACCATCAAAAACCAGGATGGCGACGTGGTCCAGGAGGGCCTGTTTGTCACGATGATGAAACGCCGTGCCGCGCCGTGACCGACCTGGCCAGCCAGCAGATCGTGGTCATCGGAGACCAGTCGCCGCTGGCCGCCGAGCTGTCCAGCCTGGTTCCGGGTACGCGGACCGCGCCCTGGGCCGACCCGCAGGGCCCACCTGAAGATACATCGTTGTGCCTGGTTGCCCCCCACTGGGCGACCGAACCTGACGCGCCCGAAGCCGTCCTGGATGACCTGGATGTTGCCTGGGCGTGGTTGAACCCATGGGTGCCGCTGGCCCGGGAACGGGGCAGCGGATCAATCCTGTATGTGGTGTCGCTGGATGGCATCTGCGGCACCGCTGACAACGTCCTGCTGGCCGAGCGCGACAGCGCGTTCCTGGCCCAGGCTCGGGCCATGGCCATGGAGCTGGGCCGGTTCGGGATTCGTTCCAACTGCCTGGCCGTTGGCCCGCTGCAGGGTACTGCCGGGGTCGATGATGAACAGCTGGCCAAAAACCCCATGAAACGAGTTGGCACCTGGGCGGATGCGGCACGGTCCGCGGCATTCCTGCTGGGTGATGCGTCCAGCCACGTCAGCGGCCAGCTGCTGGTCTGTGCCGGCGGTGCCGATGTGGGCAGGATCATCCCATGAGCGGTGTGACCGGCCGGACAGCGGTGGTTACCGGCGCCGCCCGCGGGCTGGGCCAGGCGATCGCCCAGCGGTTGATCGGCGACGGGGCCAAAGTGGTCGTTGTCGATGTCGATGGTGATGCACTTCGGCAGGGCGTTCCAGATGCGGTGGCTCATATCGCCCTGGATGTCACCGATGGTGATGCCGTCGCGAAGCTGCCACAACAGGTCCCCGGCGATCCGGCGACGCTGCTGGTCAACTGTGCCGGAATAACCGGCGACGCCATGATTTACAAAATGAGCCGCGAAATGTATCGCAAGGTCCTGGACATTAACCTGGCAGGCACCCACCGGGTGACCAACGCGCTGGTGCCGGGCATGCAGGACGCCGGTTATGGCCGGATTGTCCACTTTTCCAGCCGGGCGTGGCTGGGCAACGTCGGCCAGGCAAACTATGCCGCGTCCAAGGGCGGTGTCGTTGGCATGACCAAGGCCCAGGCGCTGCGCTGGGGACCCAATGGGATCACCGTCAACGCCATCGCACCGGGCCTGATCCGCACGCGGCTGACCGATGCCATCCCCCCGGACATTCGCCAGGGCTTTATCAACGCCATCGCCATCGGCCGCATCGGCGAACCCGACGACATCGCGTCGGTGACACGGTTCCTGTTGGACAAAGAAGCCGAATTCGTCAGCGGCCAGACCATCCTGGTCTGCGGCGGCCGCAGCGCGGGGGCGCC
>JBFJWU010000079.1:0-11401 GCA_041623475.1 bacterium
GGTTGTCCAGCAGATGCAGGATGCCCTGAAACCCGTCGCCCAGCTGCCCAGCGGAGGCTCGATTGTCATCGAGGAAACCGAGGCGCTGACTTCGATCGATGTCAATACCGGCCGGTTTGTCGGTTCAAAAAACCTGGAAGACACGGTTCTGCAGACCAACCTGGAAGCGGCCGACGAAATCTGCCGGCAGTTGCGACTGCGTAATATCGGCGGCATCATCATCCTGGATTTTATCGACATGGACCTGGCCGAAAACCGGACCAAGGTTTACAACCGGCTAAAGGACAACCTGCGGCGCGACCGGGCCAAGAGCGGCATCCAGAAGATCAGCGACCTGGGCCTGGTCGAAATGACCCGCCAGCGGCTGCAGGAAAGCCTGACCCGCAGCGTCGGCGAGCGTTGCCCGCGTTGCCACGGACGGGGCTACCTGACCCATTCGCGGGTCCTGGCCGGTAATATCTATCGACGGTTGCTGGAACTGGCCAGTGATGCCCGGGCCGGGACCGTGTTCCAGGTCCGTGCCAACCCGTGGGTCACCGATCATCTGCTGGAAGAAACGTTACCGTACCTGGAAGCCCTGGAAGACCGGTACAGCTGCCGGGTCAGGATTCTTCCGGATCCAGCGCTGTCGGAGGAGCAGTTTGAGGTAGCGCGGGAAAAGCGTCCGCGAGGGCGCTCCTGAGTCGCCGGACTTCGTCACTGTCCAACTGCTCGTCGGTCACCGCGGTGACCACCAGTTCAAACGCCTGGAGCACCCTGGGGTCCTGCAGCGCATCGTCCTCGGCGTGGGCACTGGACAGATAGATCAACCAGAACGCTTCCAGTTCCTCGGCCAGCGCCTGTCGTTCGGCAGCGGGCAGGTCCGGTGTCGCCCGTTCGCTGATCACCTTGCCCATCTCGGCCGCGTTTTCGGCTTTCCACTCGGGGAAATTAACAACAAAATAGGCTGATACCAGCACCGTTGTCCCAATGAACAGGCTGACATAGGTCGTTGCTGCGACCTTGCGGGCCTGGCCGCCAAACTGCAGTCGCAGCAGGTAGGACAGGTAGACCGCCCCGATCACCAGCAGGCCGGTGGGGATGGCGGCAAAAACAAAGAACCCGCCCAGGATCGACAGGGGAAAATTAAACCCGACCAGTTCCAGCGCCGAAAAGACGGCCAGGTAGAACAGCAACAGGCCGCCCATTATTGGCAGAAACATCCGTCGCGGAGGTGGCTCCGGTGCGGTATTCAGTTCGCGCTCTTCCATGGTCAGGATCTGGTTCCGAAGGGGTTGTCCAGTGCCGCAGACGCGACACATATCTGGTTACAGGATAACAGCAGTGGCGCGGCCGGGACGGTTGTTTGCGCGGATGTGTATCGGTTAGTCTGGTCTGATGAATTCATCTGACTACAGGGAAGCAACAGCCACCAGTGTCCGCAGTGACGAGCGCGTCCAGGGACGATTCCTGGTCCGGCGCAAGGTTCGCGGGGTCGGGAAAACCGGCAAACCGTGGCTGCAGATTATCCTGGGTGACCAGACAGGGACCATCGATGCCCGCGTCTGGGACAATGCCGACGCCTGCGACCGCGAGGTCGACGAAAATGATGTCGTCGATGTCCAGGGACAGGGGGTCCTGTTTATGGACCAGGTGCAGCTGAAAGTGTTCCGGATCCAACCGGTGACCGATCCGGACGTTGATCCGGCCGACTACCTGCCCAGCGGCTCGATGTCGCCAGAAGAGTTGCTGATCCAGTACCGCCAGGCGTTTGAACGCATCAAGGATCCGGACATCCGCAGGCTGGTCGATGCCTACCTGGGTGATACCGACTGGTGGGCCCGGTTTTCCCGGGCACCCGCAGCCAAGTCGGTCCACCATGCCTTTATTGGCGGACTGTGCGAGCACACATTGTCGATGCTGCGGCTGGCGTATTCGATCGGCGACCACTATGTCGGCATGGGGGTTGCGCCGTTGAATCTGGACCTGCTGGCGGCCGGGGTGCTGCTGCACGACTCGGGCAAGATCGACGAACTGTCCCAGGACGGCGGCTTTGACTATACCGACGAGGGACGGCTGATCGGGCATATTACCCTGGGCCTGCAGGCGCTGGACCGCAAGATCGCCGGTCTTGACGGTTTTCCCGACGACCTGGCGATGCACCTGCGGCACCTGGTGCTGTCGCACCACGGCGAATACGAATTTGGCAGTCCCCGTCGGCCCAAAACCCTGGAAGCACTGATCCTGCATTTTGTTGATAACCTGGATTCGCGCGTCGATATTTTTGCCGGTGCAATTCGCAACGCGTCGGGATCCGAGGGTAACTGGACCGGGTACGAGTCGTCGGTCAGTCGATTCATCTGGCGGGGTCGGGGACCAGACACGGACGACTGATGCGGATCGCCGTTATTGCCAATCCCCGGGCGGCCCGCCACCGGCGGACATCCAACCTGATCGACCGGTTCCGTGGCCTGGCACCCGAGGTCGAGACCCTGGTCAGTACGACACTCGACGACCTGGGTGAATATGCCCTGAAGCTGGCCCAGGATCCGCCCGACGGCATCGCCATCAGTGGCGGTGACGGTACCATCAGCCTGACGGTCACGGCGCTGCGGACCGCGTTTGCCGGACAGCCAATGCCGCCGGTCATTCCGCTGAAAAGCGGGTCGATGAACATGATTCCCAGCAGCGTCGGTGTCCGCCGCGATCCGATCAAGGAACTGAAAGCGATCCTCAACTACCAGCCGTCCGACTGGCGGCGGGAATGGCGGGATACGGTCCAGATTGACGGCCGCTTTGGCTGCCTGTTCGGATTCGGATTTGTGACCAATTTCCTGGATTACTACTACGAATCCGGCAATACCGGCCCGGCCCGGGCCGCACGGGTCCTGGCAGACACGATTGTGTCGACAATCATCCGCAGCGACCTGATGCGCCGACTGTTTGCCCGCTGCCCCGGGCGGCTGCGCATTGACGACGGGCCATGGGAGCACCGCGAATGGCTGGCTGTCCTGGTCCAGACGATCGAAAACCTGGGCATCGGTTTTTACCCTGCGTATCGGGCGTTTGAACAGGACGGCGGGTTTCATGTCCTGGCGACCGACCTCAGTCCCGGGGGCCTGGTGCGGCACATCTCGTACCTGCGCCGGGGACGGCCCTGGCCGGCCAAGGCCAATACGATTGACCAGTCTGCGCGCAAACTGGAGTTCGAAGTATCGGGTCCAACCAAGTATATGCTGGATGGCGAACTGTATGTATCGCGGACCAACCTGGTCGTCGAACCGGGCCCGCCCATCGAATTTGTCCGGGCACCAGGCTAGCCCGCATTATTCACCACGGCCGCAATTGCCGGCTGCGCAAATTTATCCGGGATATCAGGGGTTTGATGGCCGCCGGGGCCGTCGCTATGATGTAGGCCGTGAAAACGGGCAAAGACATTGAGGTTCGTACCTGGCACCAGGACCAGGTGGAATACCGGGTTATCGAAACGTCGATCGTGACGGATTCCGAAATCGAACGAACGGTCAACGAACAGGCCCGGAAGGGCTGGTCCTTTGATTCGATCCATTTCTCGATGTGGGAAGGGTCCAAACGGCCGTCGATGGCATTTCTGTTTTTTGTCCGGCCGTGGGAGCCGTCATGACCGACCCGGCACACGATCCCGAACGCAAAAACCTGCCGGACGCGGCAGATCCCGTCGCCCGGATTGCCGCCAAGGTCCTGGACCTGCTGGTGGCGGCGATGCTGGCCAATATCCTGCCGCCGGTGGGCATGGCGCTGGGGTTTTTGTACCTGCTGGCTGGCGATGGCCTTGAGGGCGGCCGCAGCCTGGGCAAACGCCTGGTCAGCCTGAGGGTTGTTGATACCGAAACGACCCTGCCCGCGACCGTCCGCCAAAGCGTCCTGCGCAACGGGCACCTGGCCATGTTGTACGGCCTGGTCTTTATCCCGATCCTGGGCTATATCCTGGCGTTCGTCCTGGGCGTATTTATCATGGCCGTGGAATTACACGCGATTTTCCGCGATCCCAACGGGCTGCGAATGGGCGATATGTTTGCGGAAACGATTGTCGTCGGGCATTCGTGGGCCAAACTGCCTCAGGAACCCGAGCCGGAATCGGCGTAGATCGCCTCGCTGACCTTGTAGGCCGTTTCCTTTAGTCGCTCCAGCGCGGCTTCCAGGTCGTCGAGATCGTTTTCGTCACGGGCGACCTGGGCCTCTTCCATTGCCAGCTTCAGGTCATCGACGACCTCTTCGCTGAGCATGCCGCCGTACTCTTCCATCGACTTTTTCGACGTATAGAGCAGGCCGTCGATTTCATTCCGCAGGGCGGCCACCTGACGGCGCCGCTCGTCACCCTCTTTGTGCTCTTCGGCTTCGCTGACGATGCGTTCGATGTCTTTCTCGGTCAGGCCGCTTGTGGGCTGGATCTGGATGGACTGCGCTTTACCGGTGCCCAGGTCCTGGGCACTGACGTGCAGGATGCCGTTGGAATCCAGTTCAAACCCGACCTCGATCTGGGGGACACCACGGGGTGCTGGCGGAATCCCGACCAGCTGAAACCGGGCCAGGCTGATATTGTCCTCGGCCATTTCCCGTTCGCCCTGCAGGACATGGACGTTCACGATGTCCTGGCTGTCCTCGGCTGTCGAAAAGATCTTGGTCTGTTTGCAGGGAATGGTCGTATTGGAGTCGATGACGCGGGTAAAGACACCACCGGCGGTCTCCACTCCCAGGCTGAGCGGCGTGACGTCCAGCAGCAGGACATCCTGGACGTCGCCCTGCAGGATGCCGCCCTGGACTGCTGCGCCACTGGCGACAACCTCGTCCGGATTAACCCCTTTGTTGGGGTCCTTGCCAAAGATTTCCTTGACGACCTGCTGGACCAGCGGGACACGCGTCGTTCCCCCGACCAGCAGGATCTCGTCGATGCCAGCCGCATCAACGCCGGCATCGGCCATGGCTTTTTCACAGGGTTGCCGGGTGCGTTCGACCAGGTCCCGGATCAGGTCTTCAAACTGGGTACGGGTGATCGTTTCGACCAGATGCAGGGGGCCATCGGCGCCGGCTGCCACAAAGGGCAGGTTGACTTCGGTCTCTGTCGCGGTTGACAATTCCATTTTGGCCCGTTCGGCCGCTTCCTTGATGCGCTGCAGCGCCATCTTGTCTTCGCTGAGGTCCATGCCGTTGGTTTCCTTGAACCGTTCGACGAGGAAACGAATCAGGCATTCGTCCAGGTTGTCGCCACCCAGCAGGTTGTCGCCGTTGGTGGCGAGGACCTCGTAGACACCGTCGCCAATATCCAGGATCGAAACGTCAAACGTGCCGCCGCCAAAGTCATAGACGGCGATACGCTGATCCAGGTCCGCCTGTCCAGCACCATAGGCCAGGGCCGCAGCCGTTGGCTCGTTAATGATCCGCAGGACATTCAGCCCGGCGATCTTGCCCGCATCTTTGGTGGCCTGGCGTTGCGAATCGTTAAAGTAGGCCGGCACGGTAATGACCGCATCGGTTACCTGTTCGCCCAGGTAGTCCTCGGCGACTTCACGCATCTTGTCCAGGACGTAGGAACTGATTTCCGGTGGGCTGTACTGTTTGTCCCCGACTTTAATGGTCAGGTCACCGTTGTCGGACTTGTTGATGCTGTAGGCCAGCGTCCTGGAGACTTCCTGGATATCCGGATCGTCAAACTTGCGGCCCATCAGGCGTTTGGCGCTGTGGATGGTCCGTTCCGGATTGGTGACTCCCTGGCGTTTAGCGATCTGGCCGACCAGCCGGTCGCCCGCCTCGGTAAATGCAACCATACTGGGGGTCGTTCGGGCGCCCTCCTGGTTGGGGATCACGACTGCATCGCTGCCCTCCAGATAGGCGACGCAACTGTTCGTTGTTCCCAAGTCGATTCCAATGATTTTGCCCATGACGTACTCCGTGTGCCTTCGTTATGAGTCCCCACCCACCGCCTGGTTGCAGGCGATTGAATGCACACCAAATCCTACTAGAACAGCCGGTTGAGTATCAAGCCCGCGCGTCGAAACTATTCGATCGTTTTCGCCCGCCGGGCACGCTGGATCCGGCGAATGACGATCGCGACCATCGCCAGCAGGATCAACAGGGTTATCGCAGATGTCCAGAAATTGCCCGACCACCAGGCCGGGGGCGGCTCCATCCGCGCCATCATGGTCACGCCGTCATCGCGCAATTTCAACAGGTTCGAAGACCAGATGACTGAGTTCGGCGACAGCAGTTGGCCATTGGTATCAACGATTTCCGTCGGAACATTGAGCTTGAATTCCAGCTTGCTGTTGGTCAGGCGGTCTTTGATGATGCCCAGTTTGTCGGCATTGGTCAGCCCGGTACCGGCGACTTCGCGCCGATAGACCAGCAGGCCGTCCTCGTCAATAAACAGCCGGAACGTCTGGTCCTCCATCAGGCCAACGAAATCCGACTGCATGGCCGACAGGCTTTCGACGGTCACCGCCGCATCAAAGATCTTGATCCCCGGTCCGTCAGTGACGACCCAATACTTGATCTTGATCGATTCAGGCAGCATCTGTCGTGCCATTTGTGCATTGTCCGGCAGCAGCAGCAGTTGCTTGAGTTCCGGACGGTTCCGCAGCATTGGCAGGGCCGATTTGACCACCGTCGCGTAGACTCGAATCTCGACGGATCCGTCACGGGCGACGGTGATCTCTTCCTGGTAGTCAACGCACCCGGCTGCCAGTGCCGTAGCGATGATCGCGACCAGCTGTATTCGTCGGCGAATTTTACTGATCATGGTCGGCTGCTGCTCCTTTTGCCGGCGTGGTCGCACCGGATTGTTGCCAGATTGGTGTACCGACGCGGATTTCTGTTGGTTTGGTCCAGTCGGCTGGGTGCCAGTCCCGCGACAGCAGGATAACTGTTGAACCAAATTTAAACATACCAATTTCGTCGCCCCGGCGAATGGCGCCACCGGTACCGGTACCCTGCAGGGCGGGATGGGTCAGGGACATGCTGCCGACCATCAGGGCACCAACCAGGATCACCGCCAGTTCGGTCTGGCCGTTGTGACCACGGATGACGACGCGTTCATTGCGGCAAAACAGTCCCGGTACTTTCTGGCCCAGGCTGTTGACGGGAAAGAGCGTCCCCGGAATATGGCGGATACCGTCGACGACAAAATCGCAGTGGGCATGAATCCGGTGGTAATCCCCGGGCCGCAGGTAGAACGTCGACGCTGTACCGCCATCCCAGTCCTCATCCTGGTCGAGCATCTCGGCGACCGAGTGGGGGTTTCCCTTGACCGGCATAAAGGTCGGGCCGTCAATCTTCTGGTGCGCCAGCCACAGCGCGTCCACCGGACTGGCAGCGACATCGTCACGGGCAGGTTGCGGGCGTACGCCGGGTCGCAGCCGGCGGGTAAAGAACTGCTGAAAGTAAAGGTACTGCCAGAACGGACGTTCGGTTTCGTCGAGGCGGGCACCGTAAATCCTGGCAACAATCCACCATATCACCATATTGACCGGTGGCGGTGCGGGGATCACGGCCAGAACCGCAGCCAGGCGGCTGACAAAATGAGTCAGGCCCCGGGCAATCATGATTTATTTTCGTCCCGGGCTTTTTTTCGGGCCCGGACGCGCGCCGCGTAACCGGGGATTTCCTTTTGTTCGCTGCGACTGACGGCCAGTGATTCGGCTTTGACGTCGCGTGTCACGGTCGTCCCCGCTCCGACAACGGCATCGCGACCGACCGTGACCGGTGCCACTAACTGGGTGTCGCTGCCAATAAAGACGCCATCTTCAAGAATTGTCCGGTGTTTGTTGACACCGTCGTAATTGCAGGTAATCGTACCGGCACCGATATTGACCCCACGTCCAACCGTGGCATCACCGACGTATGCCAGGTGGTTGGCCTTGCTGCCAGCACCCAGGGTCGTGTTCTTCAGTTCAACAAAATTGCCCACTTTGGACCCCGGACCCAGGACGCTGCCCGGCCGCAGGTGGGTATGCGGGCCGACCGTCGCGTCTTCGCCGATCACCGCATTGGACGCGACCGAATACGGCAGCAGTTGAACTCCAGCCGCGACCCGGGTGTCGGCCAGGACGCAGCCCTGGCCGATGATCACGTCGTCGGCGATATGGGTGTCGCCGGTCAGGGACACTGACGGGCCGACCAGGACATCCCGTCCAATACTTACCGTGGGTTCGATCACGACGCTGCCTGGTGACATGATCGTCGCGCCTGCCAATTGCAGTTCGCGAACGACCCGTGCCTGCAGGACCGCCTGCGCCGTTGCCAGCTGGGCGCGGTCATTAACGCCCTGGATTTCCGCGGCATCCGTCAGCGTGACAGTGTTGACTGCCGTGCCATCGGCTACGGCCCGGTCAACAATGTCGACCAGGTATTTTTCACCCTGCTGGTTGTCGCTGCCGATCGACGGCAGCAGCTGTCGCAGCAGTTCGGCGTCTGCGACATAGACACCGGCGTTGATCTCGGTAATCCGGCGTTGCGCTGCAGTGGCATCGACGTGTTCAACAATCTGCGTGATCTCACCATTATCCGCCCGGACAACGCGACCGTAACCGCCGGGTTCGGCAATATCGGCCGTTAACAGCGCGATTCCTCTGTGTTCGGCGTGGACCTGCAGCAGCCGTCTTAACGTTGCGCTGGTCAGGCACGGTGTGTCACCGGCCAGGATCAATACCGGCCCGGTCCCGTCAGGCATCGCTGCCAACCCGACATCAGCGGCGTCGCCAGTACCCCGCGGATTCGGCTGGACCGTAACGATTGAGTCCGGAAGGTGCGCGCTGATCAGCTCGTGGGTCTCCGGCGACCCGACAACAATGACCTGGCTGGCACCGGCACTGTGGGCCGCCTGGGCGACCCAGCCGACCATAGGTTGTCCAAGGATCGAATGGATCACCTTGGGGATGCGGCTTTTGAAGCGTTTGCCGGAGCCTCCGGCAAGGATAATCGCAGTGGCGATTGGGGTGTTCATATCTGGTATTCTACCAGCAGGACAGGCCCGTTCCGGGCCTTGTAACGGGCGGATTTACGCAAATTTGTGCCCCATTGCCTGGACCTTGACAGGAGGACCCTTGACCACGATAGTCAACAAAGCGCGCCTGATGCTGGTGATTTCGACCACGTTGCTGCTGGCCTGCACAAGCGGTAAGCCGGTTGATCCCGACAAGATGAAAAGCGATGCCGGGAAGCGAGCTGGAATGTTCTACGGCTACCTGTCCGAAGGGGATATCGAAGCGGCGCGGCCGTTTGTCAGCGATCGCCTGCGCCAGGAGATCGGCGACGTCTACTACCTGCCGTTATTCAAGCGGCGGGTGACCGGCAAGTACGACCACGTACTGGCCCAGAACGGCGTTGCCGACTGGAAAAACGGTTCCGTGACATTCGAGGTGGTTTTTACATTCCAGGGTGGCAAGAAGTCCATGGGCCGGTCGGTGGCCATGGGGACCGCCGGGCGCGAATTCCACCGCTGGGTCCGCGGGCCTGCTGGGTGGGTCTGGGACGGCGTCGTTCCGCCACCTGCCCGGGACTGATCCTGGTGTGAACCTGCTCAGGATTCCGAGGACGGTACGCAATATCCAGCGATTCCGGCAGATCGCCAAAATCGTTGTTGAGTACGGTTTCGAGGAGTTCCTGATCCAGACCGCCATCGCTGATCGGTGGTGGGTCCAGCCGTTCCGCAGCCGGGAGGATCCCGGCGACACGTCCATGCCCAGCCGTTTCGTCGAGATGCTGGAACGCCTGGGTCCCAGTTTTATCAAGCTGGGCCAGATCCTCAGTACCCGGGCCGACATTTTTCCGGAAGCGTGGGTAACCGAGCTCAGCCGGTTGCAGGACACGGTCTTGCCCGTCCCGTTTGCACAACTGAAACCGGTGATCGAAACGGCAACGGGACCGATTTCGGAGACGTTTCGCACGTTTGATGAATCACCGCTGGCATCGGCCAGTGTCGGCCAGGTTCACGCAGCCGTGCTGCAGGACGGCCGCGAAGTGGTTGTCAAGGTTGTCCGTCCCGGCATGCGAATCCAGGTGGGTAACGATGTCGAAATCATGCGGGTATTTGCGCAACTGGCCGAGCAGCAGGTCCCGGAGCTGACCGCATTTCGACCGACCGGCATTGTCGATGAGTTTGAGCGCGCAATCGTCCGCGAAATGGACCTGCGCAAGGAAGCCCGGAATATCGAGCGGTTTCGCAACAATTTTGCAGACGATGAACGGATCGTTGTGCCCGATACGATGCCCGGCCTGTCGGACCGGGATGTCCTGGTCATGGAACGTCTGTACGGCGAGCGAATTACCGATTACGACAAGCTGGGCAACGATCCCCGGGTGCTTGCGCGACTGGGTATCGAGATGGTCCTGAAAATGGCGTTCCTGGATGGTTTCTTTCATGCCGATCCGCACCCCGGCAATATCTGGACGATGCCGGGCAATCGCATCGCCCTGCTCGACATGGGGATGGCGGATTTTGTGATGCCGGATACCCGTGATGTCCTGGTCGACCTGATGGTCGGGGTTGCGACAGATGATCCGGACCAGCTGGTAGACGCGGTCCTGCGACCGGGGCGGCAACCGGACGAACTGGACCTGAACGCATTTCGCCGGGACCTGGTATTGATCTACGAAGACTACGTGCGGGGCGCGTCGCTGGCCGATATCAATATCGGAGAACTGGCAGGGGCTGCAATCGAGGCCGGCCGCAAGCACCGGATTGTGATTCCGACCGACATCACCATGCTCCTCAAGGGCCTGGGAACGATTGAGGGCATTGGCAAACAACTGGATCCGGAACTGGATATTGTGACCGAAGTCCGTCCCTATGTGATGGAGATTATTTCGCGCCGCTGGGGACCGGATCGACTGGCGCGCGACGTCGCAGCGGCGGGTGGCCAGGCCTGGGAGTTGCTGTTGTCCCTGCCCCGGCGCCTGGATAATCTGCTGGACAAGGCCGAGCGGGGCCAGTTGCGAACCCGGCAGGAGATCGAGGGACTGTCCTATGGATTTCGGGTCCTGGAGCGAACCGGCAACCGCTTGACTGTGGCGATCCTGGTTGCCTGCCTGACGTTTGCCGGGGCGACCCTGTGGAATGCGCCGTTGTTCGAGTATCGGTCGATACCCATCGGTGCCAGTATCCTGCTTTTGGCCGCCGGCGGCCTGGGCGCACTGGTTGTCCTGTCTGTCCTGCGGCACCTGAGGAGTTCATCGTGACTGAGCCTGTTTTTGAGCTGTCGTTCCGTGTTCGTTACAGCGATGTCGACGAACGGCAGGTTGTCAACAACGCCCGCTACCTGACCTATTTCGAAGAGGCCCGGATGGCGTTACTGGACCACATCCGCGCCCGTGAGGGGGCGGATTTTCGCGGTCGATTGATCGTTGCCCACGCAGAACTGGATTACCTGCGGCCGATGGTCCTGCGCGA
>JBFJWU010000080.1:0-11347 GCA_041623475.1 bacterium
ATCATCTTCTTCGAGATGGCAGTGCTGTACTTTGCCGGACCGATTGCCCTGAGCTGTCGCCTGCCGGCGCCCAAGGTCGGCTGGGCCAGCTTTGTGTTGATGGTGCTGGGGGCGGTGATTGTCAATGTGACAGTATTTGCCGGCAAGGCCGATGTGCTGTTCACGTCCTATCCTCCCCTCAAGGCGCATCCGGCCTTTTACCTGGGGATCATCCTGTTTGCCGTGGGCGCGCTGATGGTTTGCATGCTGTTTATGGCAACGCTTGTGGTGGCCAGGAAAGAACAAACGTACAAGGGATCGATCCCGCTGGTGACATTTGGCGGGATGACCGCGGCCATTATTGCGATTGTGACACTGCTTCACGGGGCGATTATCTACATCCCGACGTTCCTGTGGTCGATGGACATGATGGAAATGGATGCGCAGGTCTATCGTCTGGTCTGGTGGGGGTTGGGTCATTCGTCACAGCAGATCAACGTCGCGGCGCAGGTATCGATCTGGTACCTGCTGGCCGGGTGGACGGTCGGCGGCGTTGTCCTGAACGAAAAAATCAGCCGGATGGCGTTTGTCCTGTATATCGGTTTCATCTCGATGGCATCGGCGCACCATCTGCTGGTTGACCCGGGTATGGGCCCGGCCTGGAAGGTGTGGAATACCAGCTACGCGATGTACCTGGCAGTTCTGGCGAGCATGATCCACGGTTTTACTGTTCCCGCCGGGATCGAGACCGGTCAACGGCTGCGCGGATACACCAACGGTGTTTTCGAATGGCTGCGCAAGGCCCCGTGGGGCGACCCGGGATTTTCCGGCCTGATGCTGTCGCTGGTGATCTTTGGCTTTCTGGGCGGAATCACCGGTGTCACGATCGGTACCGAACAGATCAATATCATTGCCCACAATACAATGCGGATTCCCGGCCACTTTCACGTGACCGTTGTTGGCGGTACGGCGTTGGCGTTCATGGCGGTGACCTATTACGTACTGCCGCTGATTTTCCAGCGCAAGGTCGCCCTGTGGGGACTGGCCAGGATCCAGCCGTATTTGTTCGGGGTCGGTATCTCGGTGATGGCGATGTCCATGACATTTGCCGGGATCTTTGGTGTCCCGCGCCGTCATTGGGATATCTCGTTCAGTCAATCGCTGTTTAAGCTGGAGTTCCCGGCGGCTGTAGACCTGTTGATGGGAACCATGGCCCTGGGCGGAATGGTCGCGGCGATCGGTGTCCTGGCATTTGTGGCCATTGCCGTGATTACCGTCTTTTTTGGCAAGCCAATTGATTTCGACGCACTGGAGCCAGGTATGGACGGCGTGCCGCAGGGCGTGATCAAACTGCCGGACCAGGTTCACAGCGACGAGGCTGTGGCCAAGGTCCATGCCCAGGGAAATCCTGGCACGCTGGTACTGGTTTTCATCTTCCTCGCGGTGTTTGTACTGTATTACTTCACCAACTGGAAGATGCTGTCGATGATCTGGAAGATCGGCTGAGGCAGGCGGCCGCGTGAGCGATATGTTGGCTGACGCCGGCGGCGACGGCCGCCGGCAGGCCACCGGCATCTGGATGCTGGTCGCCTGGTCGCTGGTCACCGCAATGTGGTGGATGCTGGCGCTGGCCCCGGTGCCGGATCCGCCCGCGTGGCTGGCGGTGGCCCGGCAGGTCTGTTTCGGTACCACTGATTCGGGACTGCCGGATACATACGGCTGGGTGGCTTTGTTTGTCGGGCCAGGCAGCCTGCTGTTGGGTATCGCCGGCGCCTGGGGGCGGGACATCTGGAATGATATCCACCAGTTGTGGCGGTCCCAGGCGGGTCAGGTCGCGTGCCTTGCGTTTGTAACCTGTCTGGCTGTGGTGTTCAGCCTGGTGGCTGTACAGGTCAACAAAGGGCTGGCAATTGCCAATACAGATTATGGGCCAGGTGACCTGGGCGCATTGCCCGCTGATTATCCACGCCTGGGGCAGGAGTTGCCAGGTTTTTCATTGCAAAATCAGCACGGTCACCCGTTTACAGATGCGGACATGCAGGGATCGACGACATTGCTGACGTTCGCGTTCGGACATTGCCATACGGTCTGCCCGGTGGTCGTCAAGTCGGTTGCCAATGCGGTTGAATCAATTGACGATCCATCGGTGCGGGCGATGGTGATAACTCTGGATCCCTGGCGTGACACCCCCAATCGCCTGCACCATATGATTGGCCATTGGCAGCTGCCGGATAACAGCGTCCTGCTGTCCGGACCCGTTGATGATGTGCAGCAGGCCCTGGACGGCCTGAATGTCGCCCGCCAGCGCGACGAATCTTCAGGCGACGTGGCCCATCCGCCATTGGTTTACGTCGTCGATCGCGATGGCCTGATCGTTTACGCCTTCAATAACCCGCCGGTTGACTGGCTGGTCGAGGCCGCTGATCGCCTGAACTGAGCGTTGGCCCGACATCCTGCGGGGACCGTGGTGTTGGGCCCCTGCTGTTTCAGACTGGAATTAGAAATAGATATGTTGACGGTCTCGGACCGCCTGGCACGGAAACGGTCGCGGTTTTGATACCGTGGGCGGGGCGATTAATGAAGGACCAGGTCGTGGTCTTCGTTGTCCAGGAACACGACGTAGATTCGACCGGGAACGGCACCAATGGTCGCGGCCAGCGCGTGTGGTTTCAGAAACGTGACATCGGTGGTCGGCGCGATCCCTTCCGGTGAAAAGGTAACGCGGATCTGTTGCCGACCTGCCGGGATGGGCACCAGTTCTTCCACCACCATTGGCCGGTCTCCTCGGGCACCGGCGGGGAAGACCTGCTGCCTGAGCAGCGTGTGTCCGTTACTGGTGGCCGTAACCCAGTACGGCACCACAGTGGATTCACAGACTTCCGGTCGGCGCATATGGGCGGCCAATTTTTCCAGTTCGCTCGCAGACAGGGTGCGGCATTCCTGGATGACCCCGCCTGCCCGCCGCAGCGATAATCGCAGGTTGGCGTGATCGGGCGTTGCGCCCAACTGGCTCCGCGGAATCCAGACCAGGAACGCCGTCAGCGAAACGCCAACGCCGATTCGCAGAGCGGTGCGCAAGACCGACGGGCCAGCGCTAGAAACGGCCACGACGGATCACCGGTTTGGGTTCGCAGTCAGTTTGCTCATCGGCGCCAGACCGGGAATCAGGTGCACCCAGTTGCGCCAGTTCGTTTTCCAGATCCCTGATCTGTCGGGCCAGGGACTGCGCCTCGCCAACCCCCAGCGAACAGATGCGCACCCGGCGGCGGTCAACGCGGGCCTGCAGCTCGGCCTCGCGGTCGTTGTAGACCCGTTCGCGAAGCCATTTGGGCCCTTCACGGCAGGCTGCGTCACGGGATGGGCAGGTCAGGACGATGACACCGGATGCCCCTCGTTTGAGTACCTGTTCAATTGCTGATGTATGCAAATTCCCACCGCATTCCACCGTGATGATGAGAACATTTTCGAACTGTGACAGCGCCGGGCTATGGCTCAGGGAATTGGTTCGGCAGGCAAACAACACCATGCCGTTTTCCGCGAGATCCTGCGGTTTTGCGAGGATGGAATCAATCAACGTCAGCTGGCTGCGCCCTGTAAAGGCAGGTGGGCCGACACCCATTGGTGCGCACGACCCGGCGCAGATGCCACACGATGTGCATGAATCGGGATTAACAACGGCGACGTGCTTTGATCGACTGCCCGGCTGCTGCCGTTCCTGCATCTGGATTGCGTCGAACGGGCAGTCCAGGTAGCAGGTCGTGCAGCCAGTACACAGGTCTGGGTTGACCCACGACGGCGCAAGGTCTGGCTGCCGGCGCAGCCACCACCAGGGAACAGACGTCAGCAGTAACCAGCTGCCCAGCCAGATCCCCAGGTGCGCCAGGGGCGAGACCGCAAGAGCTACGGGAACCCAGAAATTGTAGAACAGGTCGGTGGGTACATTGGCCGGAACCTGCAACAAATCCGCCCGCGGTGCCAGCGGCAGTGGCAGCAATGCACCGACAACGCCAAGGCAAAAGACAATTGCGGCGCTCATTTGCCGAGGCGGCAGCAGGACCGGGCGGACAATCCTGACCAGATGAATCCACAGCAGGAGCGCCAGGAACAACGGCAGGCACACGTGCAGGAAGAGGTTCATGAAAAAGAAGGTACCCGGCACCGGTTGGGCGCCGGCAAACGTCCTGCCGATGGGAACCGAGAAGATCGGCAGCAGGTCCAGCATCCGGGTCAGCTGGACCGCGACCACCTGGCCCTGCTGATCCCATGCCATGATCTGTCCGGTCCAGCCACAGGCCAGGAATATTGCCAGCAGGCCGACACCGCTGATCCAGGCGATGGTGCGTGGACCCCAGGCACGTCCGGCCAGGAATATTTTCAATGCGTGGACCAGGATCGCGACAATCGAAAGGTCGGCACCATAGGTATGGACAGCGCGAGCCCAGGCTCCCAGGGGAATCTCGTTCTGAATCCGCAGGACGGACGCGTAGGGCGCATCGACCTGATAAAACAGGAACAGGTACAGTCCGGTTACAAGCGTGACCAGGAACGCCAGGATGGCGATCGTTCCGGTCTGGTACAGGGGATTCCAGGCGGATGAAAAGAACCGGTTGAACATCGCGTCGGCCAATGTCACAGCGCGGGACAACAGGCGCACCCAGACCGACCAATGCTCGGGCCGGCGATCGGCGTGGGAGATTCCTGGCGTTTGTTCTGTGTCGGTCGGTTCGGCCTGCATTTGCGTTTGTAAGGATTGGGCACCAGGGCCCGGGTTTGTCGGCGTTGATGGATATTGTTGACTAAACGCGGTACCAGCGATATGACCTAAGTCATATCGCTGCCTCGGGAACGTTGTGTAAGATTGATCCGATGGATAACGCTACGGAACTGCGAGCCCAATGAAAATTGATCCGGCAGAAATGGATCCCCGGGCTGAACTGTCTGCTGGTGATCAACCCGCGACCTGGCACCTGGATGTTCGCCCGATCCTGGAAGACGGCGGCGAACCGTATGCAACGATCATGTCGTGCGCCAGCCAGTTGCTGCCCGGTGACGTGTTGGTGCTGCACACGCTGTTCAAGCCAGAGCCCATGATTCGGCAGTTGGCACGAATGGAATTCGATCTGCTCGTTGACCACCCGGGACCGGACCACTGGACGGTGCGCGTTGCCCGCAATACCTGAATCGAGCTGAACGGATCAGCCCGGTCGAACGATTCGTTTCAGCGCCGGCCGATTGAGGATTGTGATTCGGCCGTTTTCAGTGCGGATATAACCGTCCTTGCCCCACTTGCTCATGATGCGAATGACCGTTTCGATGCGGGCGCCGACCAGATCAGCGATGTCCCGACGGCTGAGCGGGATTGGCACCGGGATCCCGCCACCAGAAACTTCTTCGTTCTTTGAGAACTGCAGCAGTGCGGTCGCAATGCGGAAATCGACACCGCCCCCACCAAGATCCTTGACGCGGCGGCTGAGCGAGCGCATTCGCAATGTGAGGTCACGAACCAGTGCCAGGGTCGCATCAGGATAGGCCTCGATCAAATGAAAGTAATCCCGGGCGGCCATGACATAGACGATCGAGTCCTCTTGTGCCGCTGCGGATGCCGGGTAGCCGGCGCGGTCAATCAGGGCGACTTCACCGACGGCTTCGCCGAACCCGAAGATGTCAAGGATCAGTTCGCGGCCGGAGTCCAGCGATTTGTAAACCTTGATTGCCCCGGAATATACGACATACAGATGCTCGCAGGGCTCGTCTTCCAGGAACAGGATCTCGCCCGCGCCAAAGGCCCGCGCAGAAATTCGTGACGACAGCCATTCTGATGCCTTGTCGGAAAGACCTGCAAAACGCGGAATCTGTCGCAGGGCCGCGATGTCGGCGGAAGCGCTGGTGCTCATGTCTAGACGTTATCACGGTGGTTGGCCGTCCAACAAATGGCCAGTTTGCAAATTCCAGAATATTGACAAATGTCATACAACGGCAGGCGCAAACGGACTATCCTTTCAACCATGGCGACACCGGCACAACAACTGCACCGCATTGAACTGGACCTGGTACCCGGTCGACCGGGGGCTTTGCAGACCGTTTTTGCGATTGGTTTCAGGCCGTTCTTCCTGATGGCAACCGTCTTTGCGACGCTGGCAGTCGCGGTCTGGACCGGATTCCTGGCTACGGGAACGGGCGCTGGATTTTTCGGAACCTGGGGAATCCCCGGCTGGCACGGGCACGAGATGGTCTTCGGGTATGGCAGCGCCGTTGTTGTCGGGTTCCTGCTGACCGCAAGTGCGAACTGGACCGGCTTGGAGACCTTGCGTGGCTGGCCACTGGCCGGCCTCTGCGGGCTGTGGCTGGGAGCCAGGGTGTTGGCCTGGTCCGGTATTGATCCGGTCTGGCCCGGCGCATTTGACTTCATGTTTATGCTTGCAGCCAGTATCGCTTTCGCTGATCCGGTTTTGCGAGCGGACAACCGGCGCAACCTGATCTTTGTCCCGTTCCTGGCGGTCCTGACGCTGGCAGGTGTGATTTCTGCCAGCGGTGCGGCGGCAGGGCAGCCGCATTGGACCCGGACGGGCAACCTGATGGGCCTGTGGTCGATCATTGGCATCCTGCTGATTGTTGCTGGCCGGGTCGTCCCGTTTTTTGCCGAGCGGGCGCTGGGAACCCGCATCCCGCGAGCACCGCGATTGGATCGTTATGTTCTGGGTGGGCATGTGGTTTGGGCGGCGGCACGGCTGACAGGTTTTGACCTTGGTGCAGCTGCGGTAGCGCTGGTGGTCGGTGGGGCC
Source organism: bacterium (assembly GCA_041623475.1). Classification (GTDB taxonomy): domain Bacteria; phylum J088; class J088; order J088; family J088; genus JBFJWU01. The sequence goes on from JBFJWU010000080.1 coordinate 6,762, forward strand.
CTGATTATGCGGATCGTCCAGTGTTTCGACCGCGGGGTCCTGCAGGTTCCGTTACTGTGGATCCTGGTGGCAGGGCAGGCCCTGCTGGCATCTGCTTACCTGGTGGATGCCGCCGAAATAGCCGGGTGGTTCGTCCCGGGCGCGTCCATTCATCTGTTTACGATCGGGGGCATCGGCGTCTTTACCATCGGCATGATGGTGCGTGTGTCACTTGGGCACACGGGTCGGGCGTTGCGCGCCCAGCCAGCACACGTTGTCGCCTTTGTCGCCATTGTTGCTGCGGCGGTCATGCGACCGGCAGCGGTATCCGTTGGCGGTGATGCCGCGCGCTGGCTGATGCTGGGCAGTGGCGGGGCGTGGCTGGTGGCGTTTGCGAGTATCGCGATGTCGTTGGCGCCCCTGCTGTTGACCCCTCGCGTGGATGGGCGGCTGGTGTAGCCGTGTGTTTTTCGGCCAAATTTTTCCAATCCAAACCTTCGGGCGCAGGCAGTTGGACGCCGCCGACCAAGCTCGAATTTGTCTTGTCCAATCGACCAAGGAGGACCATCATGATGTCGATTAATCCGTTCAAGGTGCTTGCAGCCGCCGTAGTGGTGTTTGTGGCATCGCCTGCCTGGTCAGAGGAATACAAACCTTTGACCGAAGAGAAGATTGCAAAACTGGCCAGGGTCAAGCAAAAGCTGGTGCCCCCGCCGGCGTTTCCGGCACACGAGCAGACCGCCAAGGATTTCAAGGTGGTTGAGGTCGATCTGCCAATCATCGAAAAAGAAATCGTCATTGACGATTCCGGTACCAAAGTCTGGGCGTTTACGTACAACGGGTCAGTGCCCGGTCCGATGATCGTTGTCCACGAGGGCGACTATCTGGAGTTTACGCTGCGCAACATCAAGACCAACCTGCTGGGGCATAACATCGATTTCCATGCGTCGACAGGCGCCCTGGGCGCCGGTGCGATTTCGCACGTGGCCCCCGGCGAAGAGGTCAAGATCAGGTTCCGGGCGACCAAAGCCGGAACATTTGTCTATCATTGTGCGCCCGGTGGAACGATGATCCCCTGGCATGTCGTACGAGGTATGAACGGCGCAATCACCGTGCTGCCCCGTGACGGGCTCCGCGATGACCGTGGCAAGCAGATTACGTATGACAAGGCCTACTATATCGGCGAGCAGGACTTTTACGTCAAGCAAGGCGAAAACGGCATCTACAAGTCATACGAAAACGCCGTTGCCGGAATGGCCGACGATATGGAAGTCATGCGAACGCTGATCCCGTCCCATATCGTTTTCAACGGTAAGGTCGGTGCCTTGACCGGTGACAACGCGATGACCGCCAATGTCGGCGACACGGTTCTGTTTGTCCACAGCCAGGCCAACTACGACACCCGGCCGCACATTATCGGCGGGCATGGGGATTATGTCTGGGAGCGCGGCTCATTCGACGACAAACCCGAGACCGATCTGGAAACCTGGTTCATTGCCGGTGGCAGTGCCGGCGCCGCGATTTATACATTCCGGCAGCCGGGCATTTACGCCTATGTGAACCATAACCTGATCGAGGCCGTCATCAAGGGTGCAACAGCACACATCAAGGTCGAAGGCGAATGGGACGACGACCTGATGAAGGTGTTGTCCAAGCCCAAGGGCAAGAAAGCGCCCGCAGAGCACTGATCGCGGGCTGCATGTGACCGGCGAAACCCGGAGTTTGCATTGAGGCACTTCGTTGCCAATGGACTCCGGGTTTCGTTTGTCCTGTGCATGGGGTTGTCTTTTCTGGCGGCCGGCGCGCCGGCCAGAGGTGCCAGCGCCGTGCCCGATTATCCCGTTGTGCTGGTCCCGGCCGGGGAGATGAGCTACGACATTCCCGTGCCCAGTTACGAGGGCGTCAGTTATGTCAATGTCCAGATCCGCATCGATCGGCCATTCCGGATTGGCAGGTACGAGGTGTCCGTGGGGCAATGGAACGCCTGCGCCGACGACGGTTGGTGCCAGGCGCGCCCCGAGTTGGCTGACCCCGACCGGCAGTCGCACCCCATGGTCAAGGTTACCTGGCACGATGCGTGGCGATTCGCGCGTTGGCTGTCATCCAGGACCGGACAGACATACCGGTTGCCCACTGAACACGAATGGTTCTACGCGGCGAATGTTGGCCAGTACCGGCGCGAACAAAGCCTGACCTATGACTACGCCAACCTGGAACAGATTCGCCAGACGCCCAAGATCACCTATCCGGTGGGTACATTCGGTGCCAACGAATGGGGCATCTTTGATGTCTCCGGCAACGTCTGGGAATGGACATTGGCCTGTTATGCACTGGACCAGGATGTCCTGCGCCTGCCACAGCGGGCGAGCGAATTGAATGACCCGTCGCGCTGTGCGACCCGGATCACCGGTGGCGAGCATCGGGCCCACGTACCTGATTTCATTGCTGATACCTATAACGGCGGCTGCGCTGCACTGAAACCCGCCGCCAACCTGGGCTTTCGCCTGGTGTTGGAATAAGCAGGAGGACAATCGATGAACTTGATGACAAAGCCCAGGCCGGCAATGGTCGCACCGCTGCTGGTTGTCGCTGCCCTGGTACTGGTGCCTGGCGTTGGCCACAATGGCCACCCGCACCATCACCACAGTGACCATGCCACCGCGCCCGTCCCACCGCTGCCGATCCAGGCCGAGCTGATTACCGGTAACTTTTCACTGGTCAATGTCCGCACCGGCGAGCAGGTCACCCAGAATACGTTCAGCGGGCGACATCGACTGGTCTTTTTTGGCTTTACCAGCTGTGGAACGATCTGCCCGATCGGGTTGGCGGTGCTGGGGCAGGTAATAAAGATCCTGTCGGAAAAGCGGGTCGACGTTGTGCCGATCTTTATTACAATCGATCCCCGACGGGATACGCCGGAAAAGATGAAGACCTATATGGACCATTTTGACCCGGCAATCATTGGGCTCAGCGGCACGGCCGGACAGGTCGACCAGGCAATGCAGGCGTTTCGCATCGAGGCCCACCTGATCGGCAATTTGTCAGACGACAACTACCAGTTCGATCATCCCGGCATCTTCATGTTGATGGGTCCGGACGGCGGGTACGTTGACAGCATGCCCAGCTCGGGCGACCCCGATGCACTGGCAGGCCGGATCGAACAGGTGGTCGGGCAAGACTGAGGGGCGTCATCGACCGTTGTGCCGCTGGCACGCATTTTTTGCGACAATACCGCCGTGCGCGTATCGGTTTACATTGCGGCCAGCCTGGACGGATATATCGCCCGGGCTGACGGCGGCCTGGACTGGCTGACCAACCACCCGGTCATACCCGGCGAGGATTTCGGCTACGGCGAGTTCATCGATTCGGTTGACGGCCTGGTGATCGGGCGGCACACGTACGAAACGGTGGCAGGATTTCCGGACTGGCCCTACGCCGGCAAGCCAGTGGTCGTCATGTCGCAGACTCTGCGCGCGCTGCCTGATGACCACGATGGATCCGTCCGTCTGTTTTCGGGAACCGTCCGGGCGCTCTATGAGCAACTAACGGCGGCCGGGCATCAGCGGATTTACCTGGATGGTGGTCGACTGATCCAGTCGTTCCTGCGGTCAGGTCTGGTGACAGACCTGACGATTAACCGTGTTCCGGTGTTGCTTGGCGCCGGAGTGCCGCTGTTCGCGTCGCTGGATCAGGATATCCCGTTGGACCACGTTCAAACGGCCAGTTACGAAAACGGCTTTGTTATTTCGAGATACCGGACGATCCCGGACAGTCCCGTCATCTAGTTCTATTCTTGGCAGCCTGGTTCTGTTTGTTGACCGGGTGGCCGCAAATCGGATGCGATCTAAACCACTTTCGCGGATCGACGCGTATTGCGGCGACAGATTGCAGGTAGCTTTTTTCAGCAGCCTCCGATGCGTATCCTGCTGATCCAGTGATCACGATTCCGGTCTTGTTGCAGGCCGGCCCGGACCACACAGGTTCAAAAATAGACATAAATCAATGAATTTCAACACCAGTCCGGCTACCCTTGATCCCAAGGTTGGAAGCGAACGTGCGAGTAAGGAGGATCCGATGGCCTACCGTAATGTATGCGATCAACCGTCCCGCCGACTCCGGTTGAGCGGTTTCGGAATCGCCCGGGCCAGTATCGTCCTGTACGGGACAGTCGTCATGTTCGGGACTTTGGTCGCTGCGTCCGAGCTGGACCTCGAGACACTTGCTGATATCGATGTGATCGAAACGCAAGCGATTGATGTTCATACTGCGGTCGGCATCCACCGGCATTATGCAGATGAATTCATGGTGTCCTACAAGGTCAAACACATGAGCATGGCCGGTAATCTAAAGGGGACGAGCAATCTGTCTGTTCGGGATGTCCTTGATACGTACTTGATTGCGCCCGAAGCCATGACCATGACAATGCACATGTTGGGTGTAATGTATGCACCTTCGGACCGGGTGACGTTAATGGCAATGGTCCCGTTCGTCGACCTTGAAATGGACCACGTCACACGAAGCGGAAGCAAATTCACCGCAAAAAGCAAAGGTCCTGGTGATGCTGGTATTGGCAGCGTGGTCAGTTGGAATACTGGCATCGATATTCG
>JBFJWU010000081.1:0-11265 GCA_041623475.1 bacterium
GTGGACCGGTCATGCTTGTCCTTTACGTCCTCAGCCTGGTCGGGCTGGCTCTGGTGCTGGAACGCGTCTGGGCCCTTCGTCAGGACCGCATTATCCCGATGGACTGGATCCAGCAGGTGCGCCAGGTCGTCACCGATGAAGGCCTGGATGGACTGGGCCACGGATCCATCTGGCCATCCGTTCACACCGCTCGCGCACTGCGCGAATTTGTCAAGGTCCGGGCCAGTGATGCCGGTGAAGCGTGGGAGAAGATCAGCTTGCTGGTCGACCGGGAAAGCCGGGACCTGCAGCGAGGGATGTTGCTGATCGGACTGCTGGCTGCGCTGGCACCGCTGCTGGGCCTGCTGGGTACAGTGTCGGGAATGATCGAAACGTTCCGGATGATCTCGCAGGGTGGGATTGGCGATCCCCAGGCGCTGGCCGGAGGTATCAACCAGGCGCTGTACACGACGGCCGCAGGATTGTCTCTGGCGATACCGTTTACAGTTGCTCACCGGCTTTTGAAAAGCCGCGCCGGGTTGTTTGCTGACCACATCGCCGAGTTTCTTGAAGAACTTTGGTGGCTGGACCGCGAACGGGCCCGCAAGCTGGACGAATCGTGAGGCGCACGCCGGGTTGGCGGTCAGACGACGAAACCGCATCGTTGCTGCCGATTGACCTGACGCCGATGATCGACATCGTGTTTTTGTTATTGATCTTTTTCATGGTCAGTACGCGGATCATGGAACCCTACGGCTATCAGATTGAATTGCCGGAAACCGAGGCAGCACCACAGCAACAGGGTCAGACCGAAACGCCGGTGCTGTCTGTACTGGCCGATGGCGGTGCGTCAATCAACGGGGAACGCCTGGCCAGGGATGCAGAATTGACACTGCCAGCCAGCACGGCAGAGGTCGTTTTGCGGGCTGACCGGGCTGCCAGCCACGGCGATGTGATGTTCTGGATGGACCGTCTGCAGTCGGCTGGAATTCGGCAGGTGACACTTGCGTCATCGCCTGTTGAAAACCGTCCGTCGCCATGATAGACCTGTAGCGGCAGAAAATCTGCCGCTACAGCACCGAATTTTCGGACCAGATACGCTGGTCAAGAAAGGACAAAGACGACATGTGGATCAATCGAATTCTCGTTTTCCTGGCGGTTGGGGCGTTGTCCCTGGCCGGATGTGCTTCGACTCCGACGACCCCGGAAGCCGAATCAAGTGCCGCACCGGCCGTTGTCAAGACGGTCGCCAAAGAAGATGACAGCGCCAAGCGCATGGAGGAAGGCGAGCAGGACGACTGGATGCCGGCCGACAAGCCGCCGACCGACGGTGTTGTTGTTGATGTCCTCAAGGGCGATGAACTGGTCCTTGAAGACGGCTGGGTTGTCCGCCTGGCGGCGATTGACGTGCCGACGGCCGACTACGGCAAACGGTCCGGCGATTTCTACGGCAAGGCTGCGATTGACTTTGTCAAAAAGAAGTCGCTGAACGGCAAAGTCAAACTGGAATATGACCGCGAGCAGCTGGATTCATATGACCGGGCGATTGCATACGTACATTTGGCCGACGGTACGTTTCTTAACGAAGCGTTGATTGCCGGCGGTTACGCGCTGTCCGCCTGCTTTCCGCCGAACACCAAGCACTGTGATGACTTTGCCAAGGCCCAGCACCAGGCGGTTCAGGGACGGCTGGGTATCTGGGACTTTAACCCCGACGACTGGCCCAAAGCCGGACCGGCTGACAACCTGATGACCGGGGTCCGGGTACGCAATGTTATTGACGGCGATACGATCCAGCTGGAAGACGGCACGGTTGTTCGCTATATCGGTATCGACGCCCCGGAAAGCGAAGCATCGTGGCGCGAAGGTAACTTTGGCAATGCAGCGTTCAAGGCGAATCAGGCTCTGGTCGAGGGCCAGACGATCTCGCTGGAATACGACGTCGAGTTTTCCGATCCCCGCGGCCGGGAACTGGCATACGTCTATGTCGAAAAAGGCGGTAAGCGGGTGATGGTCAACGAAGAACTGGTCCGTCAGGGCGTTGCCTGGGTGGCGGTATTTCCACCCAACGTTCGTCATGTCCGGCGCCTGTTTGAGTCCCAGGAACAGGCGTATCGGGACGGCGTCGGGATCTGGACGCGATGACCGGACCCCGGACCGTGCTGTTTTATAACGTATAACAGTGGTTGGCTAGAAACCGTAAAAACTTGACATTGCAGGGAAAATGTTCTTGAATGAAGGCTGCAACGTGGGCCGAAAGGATCGTGCACAATTGAACTTTTTACGGCGGACATTCGCCTTGCTGCTGGCCCTCACGTTGGTTCTGGGGATGGGTGGGCTCGACGCTCCACAGGCGGCGGAACCAAAGGCCAAAAAAGCGCAGCAAGAAGACAAGCCTGATGCACCATTAGGAATCGCATCGTCCCGTCGGGGCGAAATCGGCCTGATGCGCATGGGTGCGGCAATCATACCGCCGCAGACCACATTCAGTATCCTTGCGACCATCGACTATTGGGCGATGTCCGACCTGTTCGCAGAGGGCATCGACCAGAAGCGGATGGAAAACTCCGGCAATTTTTCGTTCTCGCTAGCCGATTTCTGGGAACTTTATATCAGTGGCAGTTCGACCAGCCACCTGATTGAAGATACGATCCTTGATGACCGCCTGCTGGCCCAGTCCATTGGTGACTTCCTGCTGGGGATGAAATGGGCGTACCCGGCGAACGACTTTTTCTGGATTGGCGCCGATTTCACGACGATGTTCCGGACCGAACGGGGCGGGATCGGGCCGGCATTTGATGCGACCGGAATCGAAACCCGGATGCTGGTTACCCTCGATTTTACGACCTACAAGACACCCAAGCCGGTGCGATTGAACTTCAACTTTGGCTTCCTGCACGACAAAGCCGAATGCCTGGTCAAGGATGACCAGGGCCGCTGCGGCGGCGGTGATCCGATCAGTCGGTACGCACTGGGTATTCCCTATGACAACCAGGCGCTGGTCAGCGGCCTGTCACTGGAAATACCGCAGAACTTTATCAACATCTTTGTCGAGTATTACACGACCCAGTACATCGATTTTGACAACAGCCAGCCGGGGTACCTGGCCGGCCGCAGTTTTAAGACCAATCCCCAGTACCTGACACCCGGTGTTCGCCTGTTCCCGGTCGCCGGTATGCATATCGATGTCGCGGTCGACATGGGGCATAACCTGTTCAGCAAGAGCGCCCGCTATGACATCCAGGGCCTGGGGCAATTACACAAGATCGAGCCGGACTGGAACCTGCATTTCGGTGTTGGCTACCTGTTCCTGCCGCCCAAGCCGGAGTTGCCCAAAGAGGGACGGGTCTGGGGTGTCGTCTATGACGGCCGTGATCGCCGCCCGGTTGAAGGCGCGCGGATCTCGTTCCCTGGCAGCAACCTGTCGACGCTGTTGACGATGGGCGACGGCAAATTCCGTTCCTACCAGTTCCCGGCAGGACCGGTCAAGGTTCGCGTCGATGCTGACAAGTACCAGTCGGTCGAAACCACGGTGACGGCGCTGGCTGGCCAGGATATTCGCCGCGACTTCGTCCTCAAGTATGTCGAGCAGGCCGGCGAATTGATCGGCCAGATTACCGATTCCAAGGGCAAGGGCCTGCCGGGCTCAATCGAGTTCAAGGAAGAGGGTGTCGACGCGATATCAGCCGATGCCAAGACCGGCCAGTTCCAGGTCAAGCTGAAACCGGGTATTTACACGCTCAAGGCGATGGCGCCAGGGTTTGATCCGGATATGAAACGGGTTCGGGTGGCTGACCAGAAGCGGACGGTTGTCAACTTTATCCTGCAGCCGACCAAGATTGTCGGTACCTTGCGCGGTACGGTCAAGGATCCTGAAGGTGCGCCAGTCCAGGCGATTATTTCGTTTGGAGCGTCTGGTTTGCAGCCAATGAATGTAGATCCCAATACCGGTGCATTCGACTCGCAGTTGCCCCCGGGCACGTATACGGCCAAGGCCATGGCACCGGGCTATGACCCGGTTGAAAAACCGATCAAAATCATCCAGGACAGCATAACGGTGCTGGATTTCGTCCTCGAAGAGTCACAGAAGGTTGGCAAGATCATGGGTACCACCGTCGATGCCAAGACCGGCAAGGGCGTTTATGCGGTGGTGAGCTTCCCCAACGGCGAGCGCGAGAACATCCCGACGGATCCGGATTCGGGCAAGTTTGTTGCTGAAATGGAGCCGGGCGAGTATCAGGTCAAGGCAGCCAACCCGAACTACAAGGCTACGGTATTGACGGTCAAGGTCGAAAAGGGCAAGGAAACGGCGGTCAACTTCCAGTTGAAACCGTACGAAAAAGTCCGAGTCACCGAGGAAAAGGTCGAGATCAAGGAAAAAATTGCCTTTACAACCGGTAAATCGACAATCAAGATTGACTCTTATCCGATCCTGGACGAGATTGCCCAGGTCCTCAAGGAAATCCCCGACATGAAGCTTGTTGTCGAGGGACATACGGACAGTATTGGCGATGCGGGGTTCAACAAAACCCTGAGTTCCAAGCGCGCCGGTGCGGTTCGCGATTACATCCTGAGCCGTGGCATCAATGCCGAGCGAATGACTGCCGTCGGTTACGGTGAAGAGCGGCCAATCGCGGACAACGCGACCGAGGACGGCCGCGCCAAGAACCGCCGGGTCGAGTTCAAGATCATCAAATAGTCCGGATCGCCCGCTGCAGGAGATCCTGAACAACGGGTCACGTGTGCCGGGCATCGTCCTCAGTGGGGGCGGTGCCCGCGGCGCGTACGAGGTCGGTGTCCTCAAGTACATCTGTGAAGAGCTGTGCGAGACCGGTCAGGCCCCGTTTCCGGTGTTGTCTGGCTCCAGCGTTGGTGCGGTACACGCGGCCTACATGGCTGCGATGGCCTATCCCAGTCCCCACACACGTGATATCAGTTACCTGGCCGGACGGTGGACGTCGATGGATCTGGGCGAGATGGTTCGCTTTGATTTTTCGCGCGTGTTCAACATGTTCCGTCCGTCGTTCCTGGGGCGCCCCAATTACAAAGAGGTCGGGGCCCGGGGACCCGCTGGATTGATGCGGACCGAGTCGCTGGAACGCCTGATCGTTGACGCGATCCGCTGGCAGGACCTGCGGCAGGCCGTTCGGCACGGCCATATCCGGGGGTTGGCGGTTCCGGCCACCCAGATCTACACCGGCAATGCAATTGTGTTTTATGACCGTGCCCCCGGTGTACCGGACATCGACTGGAAAAACGATCCCGGTATCATCGCCCGGCGGACCGGTGTCGGTCCGCTGCAGGTCCTGGCCAGTGCGGCGATTCCCATGCTGTTTCCGCCCGTGCGGATTGGTGATCGCTACTACGGGGATGGCAGCTTGCGGGTCAACACACCACTCAGCCCGGCGTTGCGGCTGGGGGCCACACATTTGTGTGTTGTCCGCCTGCGGCAGGCCGATGCGTCTGCCAACGTCAAATTCATGCGCGAGTCCGAGTACAACAATCCGTTTTTCCTGGCTGGCAAGGCGCTGGACGCGCTGCTGCTGGACCCTATTGACCGTGACCTGAATAATCTGGAAATGATCAATTCACTGTTAACCGAAATCGCCGAGGCCAATCCGGACAATGGCCAGGAATTCCTGTCGCGCTGGAGCCAGCACCACCGTGGCGCGCCGTACCAGCACGTTACAACCGTTGTCGTATCCCCGTCAGTTGATTTTTCAGTCATTGTCGAGAATGCGGTTCGCCAGATGAGCCACATGCCACCGATCTGGCGGCGGTTACAAAAGGCAACCAACCAGGACAACGAAGGCACGCTCGACCTGGCCAGCTACGCGTTCTTTGATCGTCGCTATACCGGACCGCTGATCGAAACCGGATACAGCGATGCCAAGGCGATGAAAGACCAGTTGTTGACGGTGATTAATCCGTGAATCGGGTCGAGGGATTGATCCTGGACCTGGATGGCACGCTGATCGACACGTACCCGGACCTGGAAGCGGCCGCGATGGCGGCGATTGCCGAAGCGGGGCTGGTTGCTGCGCAGGTACCGATGGCGCAGGTCCGCCAGGCCGCGTCCTGGGGCAGCAGGGCAATGCTGACAGCACTCGGTATTGGCGACGATGTCGTTGACGATGTTCGCGAACGAATGCTGGATATCTACGAGGACCAGGTCGCGGTCCACAGCCGGCCCTATCCGGGGGTCCATGAATGGATTGAAGCGATGCCCGTGATGATCGCGACCAACAAGCCGACCCGGTTTGCCGTGCCGTTGCTCCAGGAATTGATGCCGGCCTTGCTGGATCGGCTGGTAACGCCCGATGATGCCGGCGCGTCCAAACCAGACCCGGCCATGGTCCATCTGGCGGTTCAGCGGTTGGGACTGCCGGCCGACACCCTGATTTTTGTCGGCGATGACCCCAAGGATCTAATTGCTGCGGATGCGGCTGGAATCCGGTTCCTGGGCGTCAACTATGGCTACGGCGACTCAGACGACTGGATTGATCGCACGGACGTGGCCTCGATCGACGAACCCGACCAGTTGCTGCCGCTGCTGCGTTCGGCCGGTGCCTTGTGACACCATGATTGCTATGACAACTGCAGGTATGTCCAGGATAAAATCCGACGGGTCCGATTTTACGATCTTTTTTGATTTTGACGGAACACTGGTCGATACCGTGGACGGACTGGTCGCATCGGCCAACCACGTTCGCGTCCGGTCGGGCCTGCCTGTCGCACCTGTTGATACCGTCAAATCATGGATTGGTGGCGGTCTGACGGTCCTGCTGGCGTGTGCCCTGGAGGTCGATAACGTGCCTGATGACGCGCGGCAGCTGTTCCTGGATCACTACGTTGGTGAACCGTTGCTGGATTCGCGGCCGTATCAGGGCATTGAAGCAGCTTTGGACCAACTGTCAGGGGCATCGCTGGTTATTGTGACGAACAAGAACCGGGTGTCGGTCGAGCGGCTGGTCGGGCACCTTGGCTGGATTGATATTTTTGATGCCGTGGTCTGTCCGGACGATGGACCGTTTCGCAAACCGGACCGGGCGATGATTGATTTTGCCTGGTCCAGACTGGGTCGCGACCCGGGCCCGGCCGTACTGGTGGGTGACAGCGAGTTTGATATTCAGGCCGCGCGCAACGCCGGGATCGGCGCCGTGGGTGTATCCTGGGGATTTCGCAGCCGCGATGTCCTGATGGATCAACGCCCCGACCTGTTGCTTGACGATGTCGACCAGTTGACCTTCGATCGTCTGTTGGGCGCTGTCGGGCAGGCGGCATAATGCCGGAATCGGCGACGATCAAGTGGCAGGAGTGCCGTGGCTGCGGACTGAAGATCCGTGCCGATCACTGGAAACAGGGTCAGTCGGTTTGCCCCGAGTGCGGATACCACGGTCGCATCCCGGCCATGGCACGGATCCGGATGGTGGTCGACGAAGGCAGCTTTATGGAGCGGGACCAGTCCGTGACATCGGGCGATCCGCTGCAGTGGCGGGCCGAAGGCGAGTCCTATGTCGACATGGTTGCCCAGGCCCGTGAACGCGCCGGGACCAACGATTCGTATATCTATGGCGAGGCCCGGATCGATGGGCGGCGGGTGGCGATTGGTGCTTTTGAGTTCCGCTTCCTGGGCGGTACGCTGGGCAGCGCCACCGGCGAAAAAATTGCCCGACAATTCGAATACTGCCGGCAGGAGCGCATCCCGGCTGTGGTTTTTACTGCCAGTGGTGGTGCCAGGATGCAGGAAGGCATGGTCAGCCTGATGCAGATGCCCAAGATCTCGGTGTCAATTGCAGCCCTGAATGAGGCCGGGATCCCGTTGCTGACAGTCATCTGTGATCCAACCACCGGTGGTGTCGGTGCCAGCCTGGCGTTCCTGGGTGACGTGGTCCTGGCCGAGCCCGGGGCGCTGGTCGGCTTTGCCGGTCCTCGTGTCATCTTGCAGACCATTGGCGAAGAAATGCCCGAAGGCGTGCAGACTTCGGACCGGTTTTGCGCCGACGGGTTTATCGACGAAATCGTCGACCGGGCGTCGATGCGGCAACGGCTGAGCCGCTGGCTGGCATCCCTTGGTTCAACCTGAGACATTCTTTCGCCGCCTCGAGGCCCGCAAGCCCGAGGCGGCGATGGCCCTGGGTCTGGATCGAATTCGCGGTGTCCTGGACGACCTGGGTGCCCCGGATCGTGACCTGCCCTGCATCCTGGTGGCCGGGACCAATGGCAAGGGCAGTACGTCGCGGTTTATCGCCGAACTGGCCCGGCAATCGGGCCGGTCCACCGGCCTGTTCTGCAGCCCCCATGTTTTCTCGCCCACCGAGCGGGTCGTCATTGACGGATCACAGGTCGGTGCCGCCGAACTGACCGAGGCCATGGCACCGCTGGCGGACGGATATTCGCAACTGACCTATTTCGAGCTGTTTGCCGTCGCCGCGATCCAGTTGTTTGCCCGACACCGTGTCGATGTGGCCGTACTCGAAATCGGCCTGGGCGGCCGCCTGGATGCCACCAACGCCGTCGAGAACGTCATTGCCAGCGTGATTACCTCGATCGGCCTGGACCATACCCACATCCTGGGCGACACCATCGAGCAGATCGCCGCCGAAAAAGGCGGAGTCATCCGGCCCGGTGTCCCGGTGTTCGCGGGCGGGGTCCCGGATGCTGCCGCAGCGGTCCTGGGCCAGATTGCCGTTGATCAGGGCGCACCCGTGGTTCGATCCGGCGGAGTGGCGTTGGTCGATGGCTGGGCTGGTCCCGATGTCCTGCTGCAGAACCTGGGCCTGGCGGTGACGGTGTCCGGTCATCTGTTTGGCGACTTGCAGGTTGACCTGCAGGCGCTGTTGGCCCTGCGACCCTATGGCCGCTGGACGGTATTGCCCGGCGACCCGGTCCGGGTTATTGACGGGGCCCACAATCCCCAGGCCATCGCGGCGGTCCTGCCCGCCGTCGGGCGGCTGGCCGAGCAGCACGGCCCAGTACAGGTCTGGCTGCAACTGGGGGCCACCAAGGACGGTGCCGGTGTCGTGGCGCTGCTGTCTGACACTGCGCATTCAATTGTCCTGGTGGATGGTGACGAACACTGGTTCCCGGCGGCGGAACTGCAGCGGATCCTTGCCGCCGACGGACGACGTGCCCGGGTGGTTCCTTCAACCCAGGCACCAGCCAGTTTCCTGGCCAGCGCGCAGCCGGCGGTCTGGCTGGGGACGTTGCGGGGGCTGGATGCGTTCAGCGGATTGGTAACGGCGTGATGCGTCGTATGTTGTTGGTCTTCGCCCTGGCATTGGTGGCACCGGGCACCGGCGCGACGCAGGACACGGTCCTGGACACCGACGGCGTTGAACGCGCGACCGAACCACCCCGCGATTTCGGCAACCTGCGCCTGGGATTTGGCACCGCCAACGAAAACGGCCTGCCTGTGATCTGCCTGGAGCTGAACCCGCTGACGTGGCTGGCCATCGAGGGGTGCGGCACAGGGTCGGGGTTCCTGCATACCCGTCCCGGGCGCGAGATCGCCCACTTCCGCGCCAAGGGCCGGTTTTACACCTGGCAACTGGATCAGGGCTGGCTGTCGGCGTGGGCCGGGGCAGGACTGGCGGAACTGGAGGTTGGCGAGGACCGGCCGGGGCTGAAGGTCAACCCCGCTGCCGGATCGACCGCCGCTGCCGGGCCTGAATGGGCCGCCGGGGCGCAGTGGATCTTTGCGCTGCCGTCATCGTTTGAACTGGTCGTTGATGGATCGGTGGGCGTGGCGTATATCCCGGCAGCAGGGCGGCTGGTTGACCCCCAGGATCGGGCACAGCCGTTTGCGGGGTTGAGTGTGGGGCTGGGGTGGTAGGGCGTACTGTTGTTGTACGCCGGGCGCGCCGCAGCGCACCGGGCCCGGAGTCTTGAATTCGCGATGAATCGGACTATGATTCGATATTGCGGGTAACCCGGGGAGGGCCCGTTGTTGCGGCCTTTTTCGGGCCAACTTTTAGTGGTTGTCGTGGTTTTGTGGCGGTGAGAATGCGACGGAGTTGGGGACAGCCGTGACATTGTGTACTCCTGTAAGGGCTGGCTACCGGTCGTGAAGCCCATTTGCCGGCGCAGCTATCCCATCAACGTAATGGCGGTATCGGCGATCAGGCCGATCAGGAACAGGATCCCGAAGCGGCGGGTGTACCAGAATGCGGCGGCGACGAACCACAGGGGCCAGATGCCTTTGGGGAATTCTTCGGGCGGCGCGTCGGGCTTGGGCTGGGCGTAGACGCGCCAGACGGTTTTCAGGGACCACAGGGCACCCAGGGTGATCAGCATGACCGGGTGGAAGAAGCCGGTTGCCACCAGGTAAATGATCACCGCAAACTGGGCAATGAACATCAGCATCACGGACCAGCGACTGAGTTTCTCACCCAACAACACCGGCATCGTCCGGATACCTTTTTTGCTGTCGGGTTCGATCTTGTCGACGTGTTTACCGAACAGGACGGCGGTGGGCGCCAGGCCATAGGCCAGGCTGGCGATGCAGACCTGCCAGTCCCATGTTCCGGTGACGATAAAGTACGTGCCGCCGACCATCAGCGGGCCCCAGACCACCAGGACCGTGGGTTCGCCCAGGCCGATGTATTTCAGGGGCCAGGTGTAGAACAGAACAAAGAACGCGCCGGCGGCCAGCAGGGTCAGGGCGATTTCGCCGCGCAGATGGACCAGGTACAGGCCGCAGGCCAGGGCGACCAGGCCGGTGATGGCGGCGTAGGTCAGCAGTTCGCGCTTGGTCATCAGGCCTTTTTCCAGGGGCTGGGCACCGTACTGGGAGCGGAAGTAGTTGCTTTCGTCGACGCCTTTGACGGTGTCGGTAAAGTCGTTGATCAGGTTGTTGGTGGCATGGGCCAGGCACAGGCCGGTGCAGCACAGCAGCCAGAGGATGGCGTCAAACTGGCCGTCGCGGTACGCCAGCAGACCGGCGAACGCTGCGGAAGTAAAGGTCATGACGATGACGGCGGACCGGGTGGCGATCAGCCAGCGCGAGACGATGTCCAGGCGGTCCCATTCGTCTTTTTCGATTTTGGGCATCAAGGTCAGCGCCTTGCCCCACATGGCGATGTTGATCAATGGTTACTCCTGATTGTGGTTGACGGGTCTATTTTCGCACGTGGCGGTTATCGGAACACTTGTTGGTTGTTGACGATGCGGGCTTGCCCTCGCCGGGCGGGCCCTACTTTATTGCTTGCCCAATAAAGTAGGCAAACAAGTGGGGGGATTGAAATCGGGCCAAGCCCGAACTCGGTCGTTTCACTCCCTCAAACA
>JBFJWU010000082.1:0-11230 GCA_041623475.1 bacterium
CCTGCACCCGCCATATCACGACATCATCCGTTTCAGCGATGACAATGAGGATCTGTCCAACCAGGGGTCGGTTGACGGGTTCCTGGATGCGCTGGGGCGCGTTGGGGACAATGTGTTGACCGTCCTGGACCAGGGTCGCCATCTGGTTCTGGTGATCGGTGACAAGTACGAAAACGGCGAATGGATTCCCCTGGGGTTCATGGCGATGGAACGACTGCGGCAGTCGGGCCTGTCGCTCAAAAGTATCATTGTCAAAAACTTTGACGAGACCGCCGGCAAGCGTCAGCAGAAAGAACTGTGGCGCTATCGGGCATTGGCAGGCGGCTTTTATGTGTTCAAGCACGAATACATTTTTGTATTTGTGAAGCAATAGTCGAGTCGCTGGTAAGAATGTCAAAATCCCGGTCGTTGGATTCTGGATCACAAATGAGCGCCAAGCTAAGAATTTGGAATCGGTTTTGCGACGAGCACCAAGTAGAAGACGGTGTGTCTCTTTTCAGTGGCAAAAATGGTGTGGTCGACGTAACGAACTACGGATCATCTGGGCGCCCTGTCCTCAAGCGGTCTGCGCAAATGGAGCGAGTAGTTGTTTCAGAAGTTGCGAAAGTGATTTCTGATTTTGAAGCGGGTGGCGATCAGTATGATGGACTGATTTACATGATGTTCTGGAGTGAGGATGGCCAAGTGCTGCCACTTTATATCGGCAAAACGGAGAAGTACGGGAAAAGCGAAAACCTCAGCGCAAATATTCGCTCAGTAAGGTTGCGAGGCAATGGCCAGATAGGCGGAGATGCTTACTTTGCGCGGTGGGGTTACAACCGGGCATACCACTTGGGTGACCTTAGCGGAGTCGTACTTGAAGGTCATCGTAGTCCCAAAAAATACCTTCGGTGGGCTAGTCAGCTATTTGAAGAATTTCCGACACAACGTCCCAAACTCACACGCGCGACATACTTCTGGTGCAAAGCGTGGGACGCCCGGGAAGCTGGAATCTGGGAGGAATTCGGGCCGACCAACCTGACTTTTCTCGAATACTTGTTGATCGGTGTCGCATCAGACCTTTTTCCGCAGTATGTCCTGAACAATGAAGGTGTGAACAGGTAGGCGCTCTCGCCGAGGACGTTTTTTCCTTCGGAAAACGTCGGACACTCGTTGTTACAATTTAGGTATTCCTTTTCATCGCGAGCGTGGCGGAACTGGTAGACGCGCTGGATTTAGGATCCAGTGTCCTTGTGATGTGAGAGTTCGAGTCTCTCCGCTCGCATTTTTCCTGGAGTCGGTGCAATGGCTTTGACGTGGATCAGTCGTGCGCCCGACCACCCCGACCTGTCCCACCTGCACTCTCGCGAATACCCTGTCCCGGGCGCCCGGTCGGCACTTCTGGTCTTGCACGGGTTTACCGGAACGGCTGGCGAGATGGCGATTATCGGCGAGCGAGCTGCTGCGGCCGGTATTGCGTCCCTGATTCCGGGATTGCCAGGGCACGGGTCGGTGCCCGGTGACATGTCGGGAATCCGGTACGTCGATTGGCTGAACGCCGCGACTGCCGCCTATGATCAACTGCGTCGGCAGTACAGCCAGGTATTTGTGGCGGGCCTGAGCATGGGAGCGGTGCTGGCCCAGACACTGCTGCAGCACCCGCAGCCGCCGGACCGTACCGTGTTGTTGGCGACGCCGGACCGGATTGTTGGTCCCCGGCAGCGTCGGCAACTGGCGGTCTTTCGTCGCCTCTGGATTCGGCGCCGGATCGCCTGGATCAAGGACGGTGGATCAGACATTTCCATCGAGGCGGAACGTGCCCGACCGATCAATTATCGCTGGGCACCGCTGGAAGCCGTCTGTGAGGTCAATGCCATGTTCGAACGTGTCCGACGTCGACGTCGTGAGGCTGCGATGCCGACGCTGATGATTCACGGCGCCGGGGATCATTCTGCGCCGCTGGCCGGTGCCCGGGTCGTCGCACGGGACTTGGGGCCTGGTGCACGGCTGGCTGTTGCCCGCAATTCGTGGCACGTGTTGACCAGGGATGTCGACGCGGATGCGACGGCTGACCTGGCGACGAACTTCCTGGCTGGTACAGAGCTGGACAGTTTGTCGCTGCCAGACGGGTTTTACTGGGACGGGGAACGGGGCTCCTGACCAGGGGCAGGACGGGTCAGGGTCCCTGGCGGTCAAGGCTGCGATACTGGACGGCCTCGGACAGGTTGGCGATTGAAATATCTGTGTGCCCGTCCAGGTCTGCGATCGTTCGAGCGACCTTGAGGATTCGCGTCGTCGCCCGAGCGCTCATTCCCAGTTGATCAACAACCTGTTCCATCAGTCGATGCCCGTCGTTGGTTAATGCACACCATTGCTCGATGTCGCTGGGTCCCATCTGGGCGTTGGCGTGGACCCCCCGGCGTCCGGAAAAACGTTGCTTTTGGACCGTCCGGGCGCGTTCGACCCGTTGACGGATCTCGGCGCTGGATTCGCCCTTGCGTTTGTCGGACATTTCCCGGTATTTGATCGCCGGGACATCGACATGGATGTCGATTCGGTCCAGCAACGGTCCGGACAGCTTGTTCTGGTAGCGTTTGATCGCGATCGGGGTACAGCTGCAGGGGTGGCTCTTGTCGCCGTAGTATCCGCAGGGGCACGGATTCATACTGGCAACCAGCATCAGGCGCGCGGGATAGGTAATCCGCATCGCGGCGCGGCTGATGGTGACGTAACCGTCCTCCAGGGGCTGGCGCATGACTTCGAGGACGTGTTTCTTGAATTCGGGCAGCTCGTCAAGGAAGAGGACGCCATTGTGGGACAGGCTGACTTCGCCTGGTTTGGGAATCGTGCCGCCACCAATCAGTCCGGCATCGGAAATGGAGTGGTGGGGGCTGCGAAACGGCCGGTTTGGCATCAATGCAGTACCTGAAGGCAGCAACGACGCAACACTGTAGATCTTGGTGGTTTCCAGCGATTCGTCGAATGTCGGGGTTGGCAGGATCGTCGCCAGTCGTTTGGCCAGCATGGTCTTGCCGGATCCCGGTGGTCCGATCATCAACAGATTGTGGCCGCCGGCCGCAGCGACTTCCATGGCCCGTTTCACGTTTTCCTGGCCGCGAACTTCCGCAAAATCCGGTTCGTATGGGTCCGGTTCCGGGGCCACGGCGGCCTCGTCGGCGACGGCGGCGGGAACGTCGCGTTCGCCATTGATCCATTCGACCGCTTCCTTTAGCGACGTTACGGGGATCACACTGATCTCATCGACCACGGCGGCCTCGCTGGCATTGTCGGCGGGGACCAGCAATGCCCGGCAGTTCATTTCGCGCGCCAGCAGGGCAATCGGCAACGCACCCGGAATCGGGCGCAGGGCACCATCCAGTCCAAGTTCACCGACGACCAGGAGGTCCTCGGTGGCGGCTTGTTCGATGACACCCTGGGCACACAACATGGCCAGGGCAATGGGCAGGTCGAACCCGGACCCCTCCTTGCGCAAGTCCGCGGGGGCCAGGTTTGCCGTAATCTTGTGCTGGTATGGTTCAAAGCCGCTGTTTCGCAATGACGACCGGACGCGATCCCGGGCCTCCTTGACGGCACCATCGGGCAGGCCGACGACCTGGAACCCGGGCAGACCAAACGACAGGTCGATTTCCACCCGGATCGGAAACGCGTCGACGCCAAGAACGGACGCACTGACTGTATGGGCCAGGGCCATCCGAATAATATAGGGCAGTACCCGCCAGCAGGCAACGCTGGGCAGCTAAACTGAACTTGTGACAGCGATGCATCGATTTTTGCGGGCACGGGCCGGGAACAGCCCGTCCTGGGACCGCGCCAATCGTTTTTACGAATGGGCGCGGCCGCCGCGGCAGTTGAAAACGACGACATTGGGCAAGATCGTGATCGTGTTTTCAATTGTCATCGGTGTCGCCGCGACCAACACGGGCAACAACCTTTTGTACCTGGTTCTGGGTGGTCTGTTCGGTACCATTGCCGCCAGCGGTGTGCTCAGCGAGCGTGTAATCAAAAAGTTGTCTGTACGCCTGGTCATGCCCCGCTACGGGATCGCCGGGTCGGCATCGGGCATTACCGTAATCCTGCAGTCTGAAAAAGACACAGATTCTTTCCTGTTATGGGTCGAATTGTTTGACCATGACGAGCGGACGCTGGGGCGAACGTTTGTCCGGGAGATCCCTGGCTATGGCCAACGAGCGGTCAGTGTTTCGATTCGGCCCGAGTCCCGCGGCGCATTTGAAATCGCCGGCGTTCGCGTGCGGACCAGTTTTCCGTTTCAGATGTACGAGAAGAGCCGCAAGTTTGAATCCGCGAATGCGGTCCTGTGGACGGCCCCGGCTCCGGCACAGGTTGATGCCGCTGCCCTGGGAGCCAAAGGGTCCGAACGTGGCGACCGCCGGGCGCGGGGAACCGACGGCGATGAATTTCGCGGTCTTCGCGAACATATGGAACAGGATCCGCCCAGCCGGATTCACTGGCGGAGGACTGCGGCGACGGGGGAGTTGCTGACCAAGCAGTTCAGTTCGCGGGCCAGTCCCGAGGTCCTGATCCAGTTGCGCGCTGGCGCAACCGACGGCGCATTTGAGCTGGCACTGGCTGATGTGGCCGGCTACCTGCGTGCCGCACGCAACGCTGACATCCCGGTGCGCCTGGAATGCGGACACGCGACGACGGTTGTCAGTGGTTCCGGAGCTGGCCTGGCAGATGCCATGCTGGCGCTCGCAGCTGTCAAACGTTCCGACGTACCTGCCGGTGTCGAGCCGGTCCTGATCAGGGTGCAGGGATGAGCTACCGCGGGTTCCTGCTGGCGACTGTTTACGGTATTGCATTCTGCGGCTGGGGCGCGATCTGGATCGCCGAACAGATCCAGCCGCTGATCCTGGTAGCGGTATTGGGTGCATTGGCGTGGGGTGTCGTCGCCGACCGTACGGGCAATCACCCATTGAAACCACAGTGGAATCGGGCGCTGTTGATTATCGGCCTGTCGCTGGCCGGTGCCGATTGGGCCCGCGGCAGCGGTTCCTGGTTTCTGGCGATTGTCCTGCTGATGCTTTACGTCTCGGCGGTTCGAGCATTGAGTCCAAAGGCAAACAGGGACCTGCAGCAGATGATCGGCCTCAGTTTTCTGCAACTGCTGGCGGCATCCGTATTGACGCTGAGTATCGGCTATGCCGTATTCTTCCTGGCATTTTTCTTCCTGACCCCGTGGGCCCTGTACGCGGTGGCCGTCAAGGCCGAACTGGAAGGAGAGCACGACATTTTGCGCGGCCGGGTTGCCGAGCCCGGTCCTGTGACTGTGCCGCCAGCCGCCGGCCGGACCTTGTCACGGGGGATCCTGGCATCGATGACGGTCGCACTGCTGATGACGATGGTCGTGACGCTGTTGTTCTTTGTGTCGTTTCCGCGTCTGAGTACCGGCACGTTCAGTGGACGCCTGGGTTTGTCGACACCGGTGTCGGGTCTGAGCGACCAGGTCCAGCTGGGGTCCATGGGAACGGTGCTTGAGGATATTTCACCAGCGGCCCGTATTGTTTTTGAATCCGGAGAGCCGCCACCGCCCGAACAGATCTATCTGCGTGGAATTGCGCTGAACCACTTCGAAGACAATACCTGGACCCGTCGCAGCCGCCTGAAGGTTCTGCGGCACCATCGGGGGCATTTTCGATTGCCCCGGGACGGCGTTGTCGAACCGACACACAGGGTTCGGATCCTGCTCGAGGACCTGGGTACGGACATGCTGCCGGTCATGCCACGTGCCCTGCAGCTGGAAGTACCGCGAATGCGGATTCGCCGCGGGTCGATGGGGACAATCTACCTTCCCAATACCAAGGGCGGTATCAAGTATGTCGTCGAATCGACTCCTGCAGATTACCGGGCCCCGGTTGACTGGGCAGCGTTGGCGCCCTTCCCGGAATTGCCCGCGTATATGTACCGGGCGTTTCTGCCGGATGGGGCAATGGACAACCTGCCCGCAAAAATACGCGATGCAGGCAAGGGCCAGGGCAACCTGCAATGGGTCCAGGCTGCACTGGATGAATTCGCAGACTATGACTATACGCTGGAATTGCCCCGTGGGGACGATCCATTGGCGGCGTTCCTGGAGCGGCGGGCCGGGCACTGCGAACTGTTTGCCAGCGCGCTGGCGTTGATGCTGCGGCAGAACGGAATCCCCGCCGTCGTTGTCAACGGGTTTCGCGGCGGCGAGTGGCTCGGCGACGGCGACTATTTCCTGGTCAGGCAACGAAACGCCCATTCGTGGGTCGAGTTTTACCACCCGGACCTGGACCGCTGGCTGATGCTTGATCCGACACCCGCTGCGCCGGGTGTCTCGCAAACCTGGAAAAAACTGGGCGAAGTCTGGCAGCGAGTGGCCGACCGCGTCCTGTTTTTCTGGATGGATCGCATCGTCGCCTACGACCTGCAGACGCAGGCCGCAGTTGTCGAAGGAACCCGGGACCAGGCCCGACAGGTCGGGGGGGCGTTACGGGAGTGGTCTGCAGAGCTGCGTAAACTGGTTGCGGGCCTGACCGGCGGTCTGGTCTGGCTGGGGGTCGGTGCCATGGTCGCGGCTGTGGCGTCGTTGCTGTTCGCCCTGGCGGCACGGCGAACCGGACGCCGGCGCCGGACCGGTCCGGTTGGGACACCGGATTGGATGACTCGTTTCCTGAGGTCCGTACGGAAAGCAGGAATTATCGTCGATGATCATACGCCCCTGTCCATTGGATTTGCGGATCCCGGCCTGGATCCGTCGTTGCGTCGGAAACTGGACAATTTCTGCCAGTCTTACTACGGCTGGCGATTCGGCCACCAGGGCAGCGAAGCTGAATTGAAACAGATGGCCCGGTCACTGGAACAGGATCTCAAGCGTTACGCAAGTGACCGGAAAAACGCGGCCTGACCAGCGATCGCCAGGCCTGCCGAAGCAGACCGGCGGCGACAGCGGTCACCGTAGACCATTGGACAACGGCGCCGATCAAAGTGGATTGCGCACCCAGCGAATATTTGTAACTGGCCCGTCCCAGCAGCAGCGCCTGGACGGCCACGGCCAGGATGAATGCCGGAATGCCGATGGTGATCACGGCCGCCAGAAATGCGGCGTACCCGAGCAGCAGCTGCCGAATCGCCGGGACCCGCAGGTAAATATCAGGGTGGGTTACGACCTTTTCCCCGGTGCGTACGCGGGTGCGCCATTTGTATCGTAAAAGCTGCCCCGGCGCGTCCGGATAGCGGTCGTGGCGAATCCGCAGGCCCGTCCGGTTGACAAACTGCCAGCGCGACTGGATCCGATGGCAATAGTCGAAATCGTCCATATCCCAGGGTGCGGCAGCAGACGGCAGTCCCTCCTCGTTAAAGATCCGTCCCGGGACAATCATGTTGCAGAAGGGAACGTCAAACCAGTTGACCAGTGAGCCGGTATCTGCGTGGGCCAGGTGGCCCTCGACCCGGCCGGTTGTCAATGCGCGGTGAGTCGATCCGGCAAAGGCCGAATCATTCGCGGGAAATTCCGGCCCGGTCCAGACCTGGCAACCCCGCGGGTCGAGGGACAGGGCTTCGCGAACCCAGCCCGGACAAACGGTCGTGTCATCGTCCAGAAAACCGTAGCGGTCTGCGGGGGTCTGCTGGATCGCCAGCGCGCGTCGGAACCCGGCGTGTGTGACGGGGCAGATCAATTCAACGATTCGTGGATCGGCGGGCAATCCCGGTGCCGGGGCGGTTCCGACCAGGATGACCTGGATCGCACTGCTGTTGTCGTCCTCAAGGAGCGAAGTGACGGCTGCGACCACCGCCGTCGGCCGTGTCCAGGGAATGACAACAGCCAGCGGGATCATCCAGAGGACGGGTGGGTGGCCAGATGGACCAGCGAACGCAGGGCGACCTCGGGCAAAAATGCTGGATTTTTTGAGGCGTGGCTGAGCATTGCACAGCCCCAGCCGCAATCACAGTTTCCCAGGTGCTGTTGACGAAAACTGGTGGCTGCAGCAGCGCGGGTAACCGACGCCAGATCGTAGTCGAAATCACGCAGGTTCCCGACAGCTTCAAAAAGTGGCTCGCACGGATAGACTTCGCCATTCTCGCCGATGACAACAATTGACCTGCCGGCATCGCAGTAGTTGCCCACGGGCTTCTGCTTATCGGCAGCCTGTTGC
Organism: bacterium; assembly: GCA_041623475.1. GTDB lineage: Bacteria > J088 > J088 > J088 > J088 > JBFJWU01. The sequence goes on from JBFJWU010000082.1 coordinate 8,139, forward strand.
AGCAGGCGATGGTAAACACGGTGCAGGGAAACGGCCGCCGCCGCGTACAGCCGGCCAACTGACCGATAGTTGGGGCCGCCGTTCAGCCGCTTCGCCGTTTGGGCAAAGGCTGCAACATCGTCGGGCTTTGGGGGCACCGTGGGGCCAAAACTGCGAACCGGGAAATGGGGCCAGGTCAATGAGAATCGGTCCCAGTTCAGCTGCCGGCCAAGTTGATCCTTGATCTCGGCCAGTCGTTGGCGGTTTTCGGGCAGCCAGACCACGTTAACCTTGAGGATCACGTTCGGGTGCCTGTCTCGCAGTCCTTCAAGCGCCTTGAACGTATCGATGGCCCGTTCAAACAGGCCGTCGACTTTGCGACTCTTGTCGTGGGCGGGTCCGAGGTCGTCGACCGAGAACTGCAGTTCAATCCGCAGGCCCGGGTGCTTGCGGGACAGATGCTCGACGGCGTCGATCATGCGGTCCCTGAAGTAAAAATTTGACGGAATATCAACCACTCGAAGGTCCGCATTTGCAGCGAACGCTGAAACGATCTGGTCGATATCGTCGCGGACAAACGGCTCGCCGCCCGACAGCCCCAGATAGTTGACTTGTCCAAGCCTCGTGGCAATTTTTTCGTATTCGCCAGGAGTCAATTCGGATTCCCTGGCAATCGGGTTGTTAACCTGGCTGTGGTACAGGCAGAAATCGCAACGGGCGTTGCAGCGAGATGTGACAAAGGCAATGATTGTCGGCCACGAATTGGCTCGGGTGCCCCCGATTGCCTGGCGGGCAAACGCTCCGATTGACCTGAGCTGGCTCTTATCCATCATCGTAGCCGTCAGTATAGTGAGCCGACGCCATCCGGGCGGGAAGGCCGGTCAATTCGCGAATCAGTCCAGTGGCATATGATCCAGGGGGGAGGGAAAATTCCAGTTCGATGCCGTTTTCGATGGCCCGAATGTCCAACGCCTGTGGGACGACAACAAATGGACGCCGGTCCCCGTACAGCCGCTGTGAGTCGGCGAGCTTGCGCAATCGTGGCGGATCGATTCCGTAGCTTGCAAGGACTGACTGTTCGCGTGCCAGTGCAGGACCGGACGGCCAGTCCATCTTGCTGCCAAACAACGGGCCTGTGACCGACCCGTTCTGGCTGCTGGTCCGCGGAATTGCCTGGCCAAGGCCGTGGCTCCAGACCAGGTCCCCATCGAGTTCAGGACTGCCCGATGACAGCCATTCGTGCAGACAGCGGTTAAAGGCGTCCGCCTGCCAGGCGTTCAGCATCAATCGATCCTGACGGTTCCGGGGGCGCCGACCACCGACAAGAAGGTCGTAACCGACCCGGGCGTTGTCGCCCCGATGTCCGAAGCGCTGCGGACCGAAGTAGTTCGCGAACCCGGACTGGCGCAGCGCTGTTTTCCAGGTCTCCAGGTTTTCGCCGTCTGTGGTCCCCGCGGACAGCCGTATCCGGAAGGCGTTTCCGGAATGGTCGCCCAGTTGCAGTCGCCGGTCCGCCGGCAATGAGTCGAGGATGTCGATGTTGTCGAGCAGGCCTGGAAGGCGCGCACCCGGAGGCAGCGAAAACCACTGTCGCGAGACCGCGTTGCGGTCCTTGCGTCCCGCATACCCGACCTGGTCGGGCGTGACGCCGGCCGATTGGGCGATCGTTTCGGCGACTTGCGCGGTGTTCTGTCCCCGGCGTTCGGTCAGGATCCATGTCCAGTCGCCTGCGGTTGGGTTTATTGCCAGTTGTTCACTGACAACAAAGTCTTCCGGTTGCCCGGTCAGGCGGGCGGCAATGGGCTGGTGTCCCTCGTGTCGCCGAGCGAGGACCGGCTCCGCAGGCCATTTAACCATTACGGGCGGCCAAGGTGCAGGAATGTTTCCTGATTTCCCTTGCGCCCGGCCTGTGCCGCTTCAATACGGTCAACGACTGCGAATCCGCACGATTCAGCCTGTGCAGCCACCCGGTCAATGGTTTGCCTGATCAGCAGTTCGTCTTTGATGACGCCGCCCCTGGGAACGTGTTCGCGCCCGACCTCGAACTGGGGTTTGACCAGCACGAGCGCATTGGACTGCTGCGCCAGAGCCTGGAACAGTCGATCCAGCAGCAAGGTGACTGAAATAAACGATACGTCCATAACGGCGAACGCAAATGGCGGCGCGCCGTCAGGAGGTGACCAGTGGCGGAAATTCGTCCTTTCCAGCACAACGACGCGTTTGTCCTGGCGCAGCCGCGGGTGGAGCTGCCCGTAGCCGACATCCAGGGACCAGACTGTCGCTGCACCCAGATCCAGGAGTACTTCGGTAAATCCGCCCGTACTGGCACCGATATCCAGGCAGTTGGCGCCGTCGAGGCACCAGCCGGCCTGGCTGATCACCGGGGCAATCTTGCCGGCACCGCGACCAACAAACCCCTGGTTGGGGCGGCGGATGTCCAATTGATCCAGGCGTTCGCTGTTGATTTGGTCAGATGACTTCTGGACGCGCTGGTCACCCAGCCAGACCTGCCCGGCAATGATCAGGGCCTGTGCCTTGGTACGGGATTCGGCCAACCCGGCGTTAACTAACGCAATATCGGCGCGAATCCTGTTCGTCGGCGCCATCGCCAGGCTAGTGGGTTCGGCCGATGGTCCAGTCCGCGATTTCGGTAAACACCGCGGCATGGGGATCGGGCAGGCGGGATGCTGCCTGACGGCATGCGTCCAGTTCACCGGCTGCAGCAGCACGGGCGCCATCGCTGCCCAGCAGGCGGGCGTAGGTCGATTTGCCTTCGTCGGCACTGCGGTCCTTGTCCTGTTCTGCGTCCGGGTCGATGTCCAGCAGGTCGTCCCGGACCTGGAACAACACACCCAGATGCCGGGCATATTCGGCAACGTCCCGGTCAAGCTGTCCATCACCCCACAGTCGGAGTGGTGCCATCAGGCTCCATTCGATCAGGGCCCCTGTCTTGCCGCGGTGGATGGCCCGTACGGTTTCAACGTTATCTGCACCGGGAAGGTCGAGAATGTCACCAACCTGCCCGGAAACCATTCCGGCGGTCCCGGCAGCCCGGGCCAGGTGGGCAACCTCGGCAACAAGTCGGTCGGCCGGGGCATCGGCCATCACCAGGA
>JBFJWU010000083.1:0-11115 GCA_041623475.1 bacterium
CTTCCACAGCCAGTGGGCGAACCGATGGGCCAGGACGGCGTGGACGCCAGGATATGTCAGCAGGACCTCGACCCAGGATCGGGCAGCCGGATCGCGTTCAAATGCGATCTCGACATCTTCGCGCAACAGCGCCAGCCTGCTCATTCGGTCAGGGTGTCTGGTGAGTCGTCAGTCCCCGTTTGGACAACTCGGCACGAACGATCTCCAGCAACTGGTCGTGCCGGATCGGTTTGGTCAGGAAATAGTCACAGCCTGCCGTACGGCAGCGTTCCTCGGTCGCCTCGTCGCTCAGCGACGTAACAACGATAACCGCACAATGGCGCGTTTCCTCGGCCTGCTTGGCAAACCGGGTCACCACATCGCCGTTCATTTCCGGCATGATCAGGTCCAACAGGACAACGTCCGGGCGCTCATTGCGAATCTGGGCCAGCGCTTCCTTGCCATCCTTGGCCTTGATAACCTCGCTGCCGGTACGCTTCAGCAGGATTTCTTCCAGTTTCAGGACGACCTCGACGTCATCAACGATCAATATTTTGCCGGCACGTTCGGCCACGGGTTTGCCTCCGGTATCTAACGGTTATTGTAAGAATATCAAACCCCCTGCGCTGTCACAAGATTTCCGGCCGGGACAAACGGTGGATAAATCGCCAGTGCCATGCCAGCGCCGCGATCACCGCCAGATGGAACAGTTCGTGTGCACCGACAATGCCCCAAACCACGACTGGCCAGCGCGCATATTCCATGACCGCACCAATTGAATACGCCACACCTCCGTACAGCAGACCTGCCGAAAAACGGTATCCACGCTGCCGGATCAGCATGATGACCGAGCCGATCCCCAGCCAGCCCAGCGACAGGTAAAACGTCAAACCCAGGCCTTCGGGAATTTCGTCAAAAAAGACGGACTTGAGCACAAGGGATGTCACGGCAGCAGTCCAGATCAACGCCAGCATGCCCCACCGTCGTATCCCGGTAAACAGATACACGTGAATGGGCGTAAACGTGCCCGCAATCAGGACAAAAATTGCCGCGTGATCCAGGCGTTGCAGGACGACCCGGCCACCACCGCCCGGGTCCAGCAGGTGATAGACCCCGCTCATCGACAACTGGAACACCGCACTGAACGCAAAGATGACCAGGGCGACCCGTCCGCCGGCACCGGGGGCAGCGTGTCGGATCAGGGGAACCGCAGCAACGGCGGCGACACCCGCTGCCGCCAGGTGCGTCAGTGAACTGACGGGTTCGGAAAATCCCGGGATGGGAATGATGTCCAAAACGACTCCTGACCAGGCGTGGGCCTCGTGGTTAAATGATCGGCTATGGCACGGGAATCAAAGACCGCACGCAAACTACGGGCCCAGGCCATCGTCCAGGTCCTGGCCGACGCCTACCCCCGATCACGGTGCGCCTTGAATTATGAGACCCCATTCCAGTTACTTTGTGCCACCGTCCTGTCAGCACAGACTACAGACGTCAAAGTCAACCAGGTCACGCCGCTGCTGTTTGACCAGTTTCCGTCGCCTGTAGAAATGGCCGCCGCCGACGTCGGCGCCATCGAATCCTGCATCCAGACCATCGGCCTGTGGCGCAACAAGGCGAAGTTCCTCAAAGGGCTCAGCCAGATGCTGCTGGACGATTTCGCCGGTGAATTACCAACGACCGTGGCCGAACTGACCCGCCTGCCCGGTGTCGCCCGCAAGACAGCGACAGCCGTCCTGGGCACGGCGATGGGGCTGAACGCCGGGATCACAGTGGACACCCACATGCTGCGCATCAATGCCCTGCTGAAGCTGAGCACCGCCACCAGTGCCGACAAAATGTCAAAAGAGTTGGAAGACCTGGTTCCCCAAGACCACTGGAACGTCTACACCCATCGCATCATCGACCACGGCCGCCTGGTCTGCGTCGCCCGCCGGCCCCGATGCGGCGTCTGCCCGCTGGCCGACCTGTGCCCGTCCCACAAAAGCCCAAAGGCTGGCTACAAACCTGCTAACGACGACAAAGAGCCAGCCAGCGCCGCCGGATTGAGTTGGCTGGGTTAGCACAGAGATTTCCATCAGTGGGAGAATAGGTCGTATGGACCCCATCCTGAACGACATCGAAGCGCGGATCATCGGTTGCCTGATCGAGAAAGACCGGACAACGCCGGACCATTATCCGCTCAGCCTGAACGCACTGACCAACGCCTGCAACCAGAAATCCAACCGCGACCCCGTCATGGACCTGGACGAGCAGACCGTCCAGCGCGCACTGGACCAGTTGCGCCCCCGGGGGTTCGTTGTGACCAGCGTCGGCAGCGGCAGCCGCGTCGAAAAATACAGACACCTGCTGCCGGAGAAGCTGGACCTGCTGGCGGACCAGACGGCAATCCTGTGTGAACTGATGCTGCGTGGCCCCCAGACGGTCGGCGAACTGCGAACGCGCTGCCAACGGCTGCACGAATTCCGGGACATCGATGACGTCGCAGACACGCTGGCGATGCTGGCGGGATTGTCCCAGCCAATGGTTCAGGAACTGCCCCGCCTGCCAGGACAGAAGGAACCACGCTGGGCGCAACTGCTGACGGGGCCGGTTGACCTGGAGTCACTGCAACAGGCTGCGGCCGCCGCCGGCCCGGCGCGCGCCGCGATTGTCAGCGAAAACCAGCGCATCGATGTGCTGGAAAGCCGCATCGACGAACTGACCGCCGAACTGGAGGACCTGAAGTCCGAATTCACACGGTTCCGCGAACAATTCGAATAGCGGTCCATACCGCTATTACTTGAAGGCGATGCTCGAATCGCCCGACTATATTGATCCATAGACACGATGCCCTGCTGTAAGGAAGATCAATGCCCGCCCAGGAAATTCAACTACTCCTGATCATCTACGCTTGCAGCCTGGCCCTGAATATCTTCATCGGTGCGCTGTTGACATGGAAGCATCCCGACTCCCTGCACGGCCGCCTGCTGTTGTATTGGGTCTGCTTTGTTGTGACCTATGTCGCGCAGGGATTCAGTGCAGATCTGGGTCCCAGGATGATCGCCCTTAGCTCAATAAGTGTCGTATTGCCCTTTGCGGCCTCGGTCTGGCTGCTGGAAGGCGTTTACGACGTCAGAGTGCCGCGGCGATTCATTGCCGGCAGTTTCGTGTTGGGAGGATCGTTTTTTGTCGGGTTCTGGATACTTGAACTGGGATTCACGGCCACGACAATACCGGTCGCCCTGGGGACATCTGCGCCCGTCTTCTACGCGATTGGACTGGCCCTTACCCGGCGAGAAAGATTGTCTACGGCGGACTCATTGCTGCTGCTGGCGTTTGGCGCGATCGCGGTGCATGAACTCGACTACCCGTTCCTGCGACTCGATCCCGAATTCGCACTGACCGGGTTTACCATCGCATTCGTCCTGTTCCTGGCGATCTCCTACCTGGCACCAGCGGTTCTGCACGAGCGGTTAACCAGCAGCCAACTGGAACGCGAACGTTCGCTGCGTTCCCAACTGGAAACGGCCCAGGACCGACTGATTCAACAGCAAAAATATGAGGCGCTCGGCGTCCTGTCCAGCGGGATCGCCCACGATTTTAATAACATCCTGACGGTCGTCCTGGGGCACTGCGAGCGGCTGGCGAAACGAGCTGACAAGTCTCTGGTCCCGGAACTGGAAACCATTCAAAACGCAGCGCTGCGTGCGGCGGATATCGTGCGGCAGATAAAGACATTCACCGACCCCGGTGTCGCCGACGTCCAGCCACGAAATGCCGCGGATCTGTCCAGGCAGGCTATCGCATTTTTGAAAGAGTCGGTTCCCGCAAATATCAGTTTGGAACTTGAGATAGAGGACGGTATTGTTCTTGAATGCGGCGCCGGCCATATCCACCAACTGATCGTAAACCTGGTTACGAATTCGACCCAGGCACTGAATCACAAACCGGGCAGCATCCGCGTGTCATTGGCCACGACCCGAATTGAACCGGGAACGGCGGAACAACTGGGTATTGATTCCGGCGACTGGGGTTGCCTGGCGGTCACTGATGACGGGCCCGGAATGGATGCCGACACCCGGTCCCGCGCCACCGATCCATTTTTTACAACCAAGGCACAAGGTGACGGCAGCGGGCTGGGCCTGGCCATCGTCCAGGGCATTGCCCGTGGACTGGGTGGTGCAGTCTGGCTGGAATCCAGCCCGGATCAGGGCACGACTGTATCTGTATACATGCCATTGGCACAGGGTTCCACTGCAACATCACCGTCAATTGCCGTACGACGTGGCCACGAGCGAATCATCGTTATTGACGACGAACCAGACATCGCGGCGCTCTACACGACCGTGCTGACCGGCGAGGGCTATACCGTCGAAAGTTTCAATTACGGCGAAGACGCGAGAGATTCGATTTTCGCGTCTCCTGACCAACCGGACCTGGTCCTGACGGACCTGAAAATGCCCGGACTGGATGGACTTCAGCTTGCTCGCGAGCTGCGCACACGGTTCCCAACGATCAAGCTGATGTTGATAACGGGCCAGGATGACCTGGGCCCGGATGCCGCCGCCGACGCGTCAGCGATTTTCGATCGAATGGTCGAAAAACCTGTTCCGTTGGATGATCTTCTGACAATCATTCGGTCTACGCTGGATGGCAACAACAAGAGAGTCCCGGCATGAAACTTCGCGGACCGCTGTCTGTCTTGGTCGGTACGGTGACCATTGCCGGTTGCCTGGGATCATCCACAGAAGACCGAACATTCTCGACCCTGCCGCAAAAGATCGTCTTTGGGTCCTGTATGCACCAGGACAGGCCAAAACCGGTCCTGGACCTTGCCGCGGCATCAGGTGCCGACCTTTTTGTATTCCTGGGTGACAACATTTACGGCGACACGGATGACATGACCGTCCTCCAGGGCAAATACGCCCAACTGGAAACCGCGCCCGAATTAGTACGGCTGCGTGAATCCATGGACGTCATTGCGACCTGGGACGACCACGATTACGGCCGCAACGACGCCGGTGCCGAGTATCCCTACAGGCAGACCTCGGCCGAGATCTTCCTGGATTTCTGGCAGGAACCGGCCGGAACCGACCGCCGAACCCGCGAAGGGATTTATACGAGCTATCTGTACGAGGAACATGGCAAGCGCCTGCAGATTATCCTGCTGGACCTGCGCACCTTCCGAACGCGTGTCCTGCCGGTACCAAATCATGACGAAACGGTACAGATGCTGGGCAAGGCCCAGTGGACGTGGCTGGAGCAACAGTTGATGCTCGACGCCGACGTTCGCATCATCGGCTCCAGCACCCAGTTCAGCCATACGGCCAACGGCTACGAATCCTGGACCAACATGCCGTTCGAACAGCAACGACTGCTGGACCTGATCCGGACAACCGCAGCAGGCGGTGTACTGTTCATCAGTGGCGACGTTCATTGGGGTGAACTGTCCCGCCTGGACCCCGATGACGGCTATCCGATCTGGGACCTGACTTCCAGCGGCATTACAGAGACCTGGGATTCGATTTCAAAAAACAAGAACCGGGTCGGCGAGCCGGTCGCCGAAAACAACTACGGCAGCGTCACCATTGACTGGAACCGCAGAGACCCGACAATCCTGCTGGAACTGATCGACCAGGACAACGTCGTCCGCGTCAGCCAGGAGATCCTGCTATCCGGAATCAGCTGGTAGACAGCCCATCAGAAAATCAAAAACACCGCCGAGATCACGACCCCGCTGACAACCAGGATCTTCCAGCTGACCTGCAGCAGGTCCTGGGCCCGGACACCGGTCAGCGCCAGCATCGGCAACGCCCAGAACGGCTGGATCAGGTTGGTCCAGGCATCGCCCCAGGCAAAATAGATAATCATCTTTTCAATCGGCACGCCGACGGCTGTGGCCGCCTGCGCCAGGATCGGTCCCTGGACCGCCCACTGTCCGCCACCGCTGGGGACCACCACATTCAGCAGTCCGGCAGACAGGAACGCCGCCAGCGGAAACAGTTGCGCGGACACACCATTGACGATTGATTCGGACAGGAAGACGGCGATTCCTGTTGACTTCATCACGCCCATAATCGCGCCATACAGCGGAAACTGGATCGCAATGCCCACTGTTCCCACCAGTCCCTCGCGGACCCCGGCCTGGAACCGGCCAATATTCTGCTGGACCATCAGCGCCAGCGCGAACAGCGCCAGGATCACAAAGTTCAGGTTAAAGCCCTGGATGCCGCGAATCCACGCCAGGACCAGGACAATCAGCACCCCGCCACCAATCCAGACACCGTGGGCCGGACCGTCCTCGGGCGTCTCGACCAGCGTTGGCTCGTCGGCCAATGGATTGGGACGTGCGACTTCGGGAACCTTGGCCACCGCTACGTAGATGGCGACCGCGAGCGTCGCAAAAACCAGTGTTGCCAGGTTCAACGGCGAAAAGATCGTGGCACTGACTGGAATCACGCCGGTAATATCAACCAGGAAATGGCTGGGCGTCGCCACAACCAGCGGCGCCGAACCGCTTAATCCACCGTGCCAGCTGATAAACCCGGCGTACGCTGCCGCGGCATAGCGCACCGATGCGGTCCGGTCATCGTCGCGGCTGCTGCTGGCGGTGCGGGCAATTAACCCGCCGGCAACCAGTCCCAGTCCCCAATGGAGCCAGGCGAACCCTGATGTAAATACCGCGACCCAGAATGCCGGGTAGCGGCGGTCCGTGATCCAGCCGGCGATCCACTGCAGGATCCGCAGGACCAGCGGCGATGTCGCAAACGCGTGCCCCAGGGCCAGCATCAGGATCATCTGCATGGCAAAACCAAACAACCCGGTAAAGCCGGTCACCCAGCCCTTGATGACCGCATCCGGCCCGCCCGATTCCGGGAACAGACCCAGAACCGCCACGATCACGTTCAGCAAAATGGCCAGATGAAAGGGATCAAACAGATCCCGGATGCCGAACTTACGTGGCACCGTTTTCCAGTTCACCCATCAGTGACGCGACAACCTGTTCGGCCGCAGTATACGGATCCAGCGGCTCACCCGATTCGGGAAACATTTGCTCGATCAGCCCAAGCTCGCGGGTTCGGCGTTCAGCCAGGCCCAGCAGTTCTGCCTTGACCGACTCCCAATAGGTTGCCTCGACAGCTCGTTTCTGGCGCTTGGCCAGTTCGCCGCGATCGGCCATCCAGGCCTGGTGACCATCGATGAATTCCAGGAGTTCGTCAATACCCTCGTTGCGCAAGGCAACCGTCCGGGCCACCGGCGGCTTCCACCCATCCGGATCGACACCGCCCAGTTCGATCATCATGCGGATTTCCCGTTCAGACCGGTCGACACCGTCGCGATCGGCCTTGTTCAGGACAAACACATCAGCGATTTCAAGGATTCCCGCCTTGATCGCCTGGATGTCATCGCCCATTCCCGGCACCAGGACCACCAGCGACGTATGTGCCGTGCCGACGATATCCACCTCGTCCTGGCCAACACCGACCGTTTCAATGATCACGATGTCCTTGCCCATGGCATCCATCACGTGGACAACGTTCCGGGTTGACCGGCTCAGGCCGCCCAAGTTGCCCCGCGTCGCCAGCGATCGGACGAACACCCCGGGGTCCGCCTCGTGATCCTGCATCCGGATCCGGTCACCCAGGATCGCGCCGCCGCTGAACGGGCTGGTTGGATCAATGGCGACAACCCCGACCGACTGGCCGCGGGCGCGAAACCCGGCGATCAATCGATTGGTCAGTGTGCTCTTGCCGCTGCCGGGACTGCCGGTAATGCCGATAATGCGTGCCCGCCCCGTCTGGGGATACAGCAGTTTGAGTTCATCGAATGCCTGCGGGATCTCATCGTCCAGCAACCGCATCAACCGTGCCGCCGCGCGCGTCTCGCCCTTGAGGACCTGGTCCGCCAGGTTTCCCATCAGGCTTGCTGCGCGTCAGGGGCGATTTGATTGCAATCGCAGGGGGTCAAATGTCCAGGCTGCGGGGCTGGACGTTTTCGCGGACCCAGGAAATAATGTCCTCGGTGCTGGTTCCCGGCGTAAAAATGCGGGCGACGCCCGAGCCTTCCAGCTCACCCTTGTCGTTTTCGGGGATGATACCGCCGCCGAACAGGGCCACGTCTTCAACGCCCTGGGCCTTGAGCTGCTCCATAATCTCGGGGAAATACGTCATATGGGCACCCGACAGGATCGACAGGCCAACAGCATCGACATCCTCTTCGATAGCCGAGTTAACAATCGATTCAGCGGTCTGGTGCAGACCCGTGTAGATGACCTCGAAACCCGCATCGCGCAGTGCCCGGGCAACAATCTTTGCACCACGGTCATGGCCATCCAGGCCAGGTTTGGCCACAAGAATTCTAAGTTTACGTTCGTCGCTCACGCGCTACCTCCAACAGCAGAATGATGGGGATTTGCGGCTGCAATACAGCCTTGGAACAGGTTAAACGATTCGACGGCGATGTGGCAATCGTCAATTTCGGGCGATTCGGTGGGCAGGACGGTCAGGAATCGCCCAGGGCCAGTTGGGGATCATCATCGTCACTGGCCTGCTCAACCAGCTCGGCGGGCAGTTGCTTGTCGGTCTTGACGCCCAGTTCGCGCAGCATTTCTGCCTGGCGGATCACATTGCCCCGGCCGGTACTAAGTCGCTTCATGGCTTCGTCATAGCTGTCCCGGGCCCGATCCAGCTTGTCGCCGACGTCCGACAGGGACTCGACGAACAGGTTCAGTTTCTTGTACAGTTCCGCTGCCCGTTCGGCGATCTTTTCGGCGTTCCGGCCCTGGTCATCCAGCCGCCAGAGGTTTTCGACGACGCGCAGGACCGTGTGCAGGGTTGTCGGACTGACAATGGCGATCTTTTTTGCCAGGGCATCGGCAAACAGGTCGGGCGCATTCTGTGCCGCAAGGATCATCGCCGGCTCGACCGGCACAAACATCAGGACCATGTCCAGGGACTTCAGGCCCTCCAGTTCGTCATACCGTTTGTCGGCCAGTGTCTTGACGTGGGCCCGCATCGAGCTGATGTGGGCCTTGAGCGCGTCGGCGCGCCCTGCGTCGTCTTCGTCCGGGTCGGTCGCGCGGACGTAGTCAACCAGCGACAGTTTGGCGTCGATAATGACATCCTTGCCGTCGGGAAGGTGGACAACGACATCCGGGCGATAGGCCTTGCCGTCACGGGTCTTCAGCTGGACTTCGGTGTCGAATTCACGGCCCTCGGTCAGGCCCGATGACTCCAGCACGCGTTTCAACGTCGCCTCGCCCCAGTTGCCGCGCATCTTGCTGTCGCCCTTGAGCGCCTGGGTCAGGTGCTGGGCCTCGGCGGTCATATGTTCGTTCAGTTCCTTGAGCGACTTGACCTGCTCCAAGAGCGAGGTCCGTTCTTTGGCCTCGTTGACATAGACTTCCTCGACCTTTTGCTTGAAGTCCGTAATCTGCGTTTTCAACGGATTCAGCAGGTTGCCCAGTTGTTCTTCGTTCTGCTTTTTGAATTTGCCGGCCTTGTCATCAAAAATTCGATTCGCCAGGTTTTCGAACTCTGTGGCCAGGGCCTTGCGGGCCTCTTTCAGTTCTTCCAGTTTCTCAGCATTGGCCGCGGCTTCAGTGTCCCGTTGTGTCTCCAGCCGCGCGGCCGTCACACGCAGTTCTTCAATCTGCTGACGCAGTTCGACGGATTCGGCCTCAAGGTCCGGAATGCGGCTGGCCTGCTGGCGCAGGGCTGATTCGTGCCCGCGGCGGGCAAAGAACACCGCCGCGCCGCCCAGGATTGCACCGGCGATGACGGCAAAAATGATCATTAATTCGGACATTGCACCGTCCATTATGGCATGTCACGACAGCTGCCCGGTCGGACCTGTGACATAATGGGCAGCCATGAAAGCTGCACGGATACACAGGTACGGTGGTCCCGAAGAATTCCGCATTGACGAGGTGCCGGTTCCCCCTGTTGGGCCGCTGGACATCCGCGTCGCCAACCGCGCCGCCGCCGTCAATCCGGTTGATTTCAAGGTTCGCGGCGGCTACCAGAAGTTGTTTATGTGGTACCGCCTGCCCTGGATCCTGGGAATGGACTGCGCCGGTATCGTCGACGCAGTCGGTCCCGAGGTAACCCGGTTCCAGCCGGGGGATGCCGTTTACGCGTCGCCCCACCACCGGCGCCCGGGAACCTATGCCGAATATTCAGTGATGCACGAACGCGAGGCTGCGCTGATGCCGGAAGGCGTGACATTTGCCGAGGCCGCCGGCATTCCCCTGGCTGGCCTGACCGCGTGGCACGGCATTGTCGTCAAGGGACGTATCGGGCCGGGACAGCGGCTGTTTGTCCCCGCCGGGTCCGGCGGGGTCGGCACGCTGGCGATCCAGATCGCCAAAGCCCACGGTGCCTGGGTCGCCACCAGCTGTAGCAGCCGGAATATCGAACTGGTGCAGACACTGGGCGCTGACCTGGTTGTGGATTATACGTGCGAGTCAATTCCGGACAGGATTAGCGAACCTGTTGACCTGGTTTTCGACACGATGGGGCAGTCCCATCGCGACGACCAGTTGGCGATATTGAAACGAGGCGGTCGCCTGGTCAGCATTGCGACCGAGATCCCCGACCTGGTCAAACGTTACGGCCACGTCGGCGGTACACTGGCCGGCGCGCTGGAAATGGTCAGTTGGCCGGTCCTGTCGCGGACCCGTCGCGGCGTCAAAGGGTCCAACATCGTCCGCCCACCGGACGGCAACATGCTGGCCCAGATCACGGACCTGGTCGAGGCCGGCAAGGTCAAACCCGTTGTGGACAGGATCTTTCCGCTGGCCGAAATCGCCGACGCCCATCGCTACAGCGAAACCGGTCGCGCCCGCGGCAAGATCATCATCGACATCGACGGCCAGGCCCAGACAACCCCGTAGCTCAACACCTGGTGCCGAAAAAGAAAGCGCGACCCGTCATATGCGACAAGGCGGGCAGATTTGCGTGAGATGTGGTGATGACCGCAGCGAAGACGCCGCAGCAATAGCAGCGCTATTGCGAGGACGGCGGAGCGAGGACAGCGCCGCAGATTGCGTAAAGCTGCGGGCCGCTAGCCGACAAGGCGGGCAGATTTGCGTGAGATGTGGTGATGACCGCAGCGAAGACGCCGCAGCAATAGCAGCGCTATTGCGAGGACGGC
>JBFJWU010000084.1:0-11055 GCA_041623475.1 bacterium
GCGTTCGAATCGCGCCTGGCGATCGCAGCCCTGTTGGGGGGGATGGCGCAGATGTCCGCCTATTTTGAGTTGCTGGAAGCGGACCAGTCAGTAGAGCCGTGGCGGATCAAACTGAAGCCGAAGTTCGAGAATCCCCAGGTTGTCGGTGTTGAAATGACCTTTGATAACAAGTTGGGGATTGTCGACGGAATCGAGATCACGGACTGGCAGGGAAGTCGCAATCAGTTCCGATTCTCAGAGATACGGATCAATTCGAACTTGCCGGCCGATCAATTTAAGATCCGAATCCCCGAGGGATACCAGGTCCAGACGTTCGGTGACGTCCAGGTGCCTGATCAACCTGATGCCAGTTCGCCGGCAAAATAGGCATCGATCAGGATCAGGTGATCGTTGCCCCAAAACATGTCGTCACCAATAAATAAAGTCGGCGCACCAAATGCACCGCGGCGTACTGCCTCGTCCGTGGTGTCCCGCAGGGTGTCTTTGACGGCCTGGTCCTGGGTCATCTCGATGACCTGGTCGGGATCCAGTCCGGCCTCGGCAGCCGCCGTGCGAACGATATCCGGTTGACTGGCATCTTCACCGCGCCCCCAGTACGCAGACATGATGCTGCTACCGAATTCCGGCCCCTTGCCCAACTGATCGGCCGCGGTCGCAGCCCGCATTGGCAACAGGCTGTTGATCGGAAACGAAGACGGAAATGTCAGGGGTTCGTTGTAGTACGCAGACCACATCTGCAGGTTTGCCATCATGTACTGCGCCTTGGCAGCCACAGACGCAGGCGGTTTGTTACCGGTGGCATTAAATACACCGCCCAGCAGGAACGGCCGCCAGCGAACCGGCACCGAGTGTTTTTCGGCGACACGATTGATTCGGGTGCTGGCCAGGTAGGTGTAGGGACTGCCGACATCCCAGAAGAATTCAATAGTTTGGGTCATGATCATGTCCTTTCGATCATCAATTGATTCAGACTAACGGTTTGTAAAGGAATTGCAATGACAGAATTTGGACAAATTGTGGACGTTGTTGATACGGGCTGGAATGCCGACGCACTGATTTGCACTTTTGCCGTATCGCACGCGGACGGATTCATGCTGTTCGAAACTGGTCCCCAGAAAACAATTGAACAACTTGCCGCCCGGTTGGATTCTCGCGGGATGCTGGCATCGTTAACCCACATCCTGGTCACGCATATCCATCTGGATCACAGCGGCGGGGCCGGATGGCTGCAGCGCCAGACGAATGCCGAGATCGTCGTTCATCACGCAGGGGCCCGTCACTTGCAGCAACCCGAACGATTGATACGCAGTTCAAGGATGGTATTTGGCGATGCCGGTTTCGATGCACTATGGGAGGCGCCGGAGCCGGCAACCGGTGCGGTCACATCCGTGAGCGACGGCGACATCCTCGATATCGGCGGTGTCGCGGTTCATTGCATCGAAACCACGGGTCACGCCAGCCACCATATGGCGTTTCACCTGCCCGAATCAGCAACACTTGTGACCGGAGACGCGGCAGGGGCCCGCTTTGGCCCGGCTGAAGGGATTCGGTTGCCAACGGTCGCGCCGGAGTACAGGCCGTCTGAATGGTTGGGCTCGATCAAGCGGATGCAGGACATTCCCGGTGGCCAGGTCCGTCAACTGGCGGTTACCCACGGCGGATTGTTTGGCGATCCGGAACAACACCTGGGGTGTGCCCACGCGAACCTGTCGTCGATCGTAAATGGACTGGCTGATACACCCGACAATGAACTGCCTGCGGCCTTGCGGGACCTGAATACAAGCCGGATTGCCAATCACCCGGATTTCGACGAACTGGACCAGAAATACGAGATGATCAATGCCAGTTTCGGATGTGCCCACGGGATTATCCACCAGCGTCATCGCGACCAGGGGGCTGCTTAAGTATACTGTTCTGTATACTTAAGAAAATTGGCGTGCCCGGCAGCATCTGAACGCTGTCACGCTACGCCCGATCCCGGAGGCCCAATGGCCGGCAAGGACAGCGACAAAGCCGCAGATTTTTTTGGTCGAATCGGCAAGCCGCGCCGGCGCCGCAGCCGAATGGGCCGTCCAAGCGGCAACTTTTCAGCCCGCAACCAGATCATTCGCGGTGCGATGGATGCCTTTGGTCGCCGCGGCTATGCCGGGACATCGGTCGAGGACATTCTGGATGCATCCGGGGTTTCGCGGCGTACCTTCTATCGTTTCTTCAAGAACAAGGATGAACTGTACGGCCTGATCTTTGACCGATCTGTGGAAATTCTGCTGGGCTCTGTTCGCGAGGCCATTGACGAGTTCGACGAACCGTTTGCCAAGGTCGAAGCCGGCCTGGAGGCGTATCTTCGCGTCAACGCATTGGCCGGGCCGTTGGCCCGGACCCTGCTGACCGAGCAGTTCCGCCCTGATTCACCGTTCTTCAAGCGGCGACAGAAAGCGATTGACCAGTTTCGCAAGATGATCGAGGCTGAAGTCCAGATGTCTGATCGCGGTCAACCTGATCCCCTGCTGATGGGCGGACTGATCGCGGCGCTGGATTATGTTACGGCGCAGATCGCCATCGCCGCGGACGACGACGAGTGGGATATCGATCGAGGCAAGGCTGTAATGATGCGGATGGTAGCGGCATCGCTGGCACAGCCTGGCGACCCGATTCCCGATCTGCCCCTGGCGCCAAAGGCACGGCGGCCGCGCTAATGACCATCCGGGACAAGCTGATCGGCGGCCTGGTATCGATGTACCTGGGGGCTGCGGTCAGTCCCGGCTGGCAACGATTGGCCGCGATTCGCAGCGGCAGGTTGCGGGCCTATATCCAGCCAGATGATCCATACAGTTTCCTGCTCTGTCAGATATTGCCCGGTTTCTGCAGCAGTGCAGGATTGAAGCCCGACTGGATCGCGGTTCGGGCACCGGATCGTGACGCAGAGCCCGAACCGGACCTGCGAATGCCCTATGCGATCAGGGATGCCGGCTGGCTGGCCGCGGCACTGGGCCTGTCGTTTCCTGACCAACCTGTCATACCACCGGATTCGTCAGTCCAGCTTGCAGCGGGCATCCTGGTCGCTGTTCAGGGCCGGCCGGACGGGCTGGAGATCGCAGCAGATGCCCTGGGGCATTTGTGGGCTGGCAACGGCGACGAACTGGCGAAAATGGCAGCAGCCTTGCAAGTGCCATCGCCAGAAGCGGCTGCCAGCGAACTGGATGACAACTATCGCAGGTTGCGTCGCCGCGGGCATTATATGGGGGGCATGGTCGAGTACGGTGGTCGCTGGTACTGGGGACCTGACCGGCTGTCATATCTTGGGCAACGGCTGCATGTAAACGGGCTTGCTGTCGTCGATGCGTCCCGCGTTGACGTGCAGGCTGGTTCGGTTAAATGTCTGGAGTTCTATTTTTCATTTCGCAGTCCCTATTCCTATCTGGCGATCGAACGGTCGCGCCAGTTGGGGCAACAATTCGATGTCCCGATCGTTGTCCGTCCTGTTCTGCCAATGGTCTTGAGGGGATTGGCGGTGCCACGGGACAAGACGCTGTACATCGCCCGCGATTCGGCCCGCGAGGCATCCCGTTACGGTGTTCCGTTTGGCCGGATTTGCGACCCCGTGCGGGTCCAGGGAGTCGAGCGTTGCCTGGACGGATTTGTGGCCGCCACAGAAGCTGGACGCGAGCTGGACTACATTGCCTCGATAGCGAAGGGAATCTGGTCCGAGGCCGCCAATGTATCCCGCGACCGGGAACTGAGACCCCTGGTCGAACGGGCGGGGATCGAATGGCAGGCGGTGCAGGGCAAATTCGGATCAGGCGAGGGGCAGAAGCTGGCTGCGGCCAATCGCGAACAACTGTTTGGCCAGGGTGTCTGGGGGGTACCGACTTTCTGCTGCGGTGAACTGGTGGTGTGGGGACAGGACCGAATGTGGCTGCTGGAACAACGGCTTCGGGCCGCACAAGGAGGATCAGTGTGACAATGGATTACACCGTCTATGGCAGTCGATTCAGTTACTTCAGCATGAAACTGGATGCCGCGATGGCCTGGACCGGATTGACCTATACATTTCAGTCTCGGACGATGGAGAACCGCAACCTGCTGGAGACCCGCTCCGGGACTGGGCAGATCCCGGTGCTGCATACCCCGGAAAACTGGATGATTGCCGATACGACGCCCTTGCTGCACCTGCTGGACGGTCGTAACTGCCGGGTTCGGATGTTTCCCGACGGGCCGATTGGCGCGATAGTTGCCTTGATCGAAGAATGGCTGGACGAGTGGTTGCCGCGACTGGCTGTCCATTATCGCTGGCAGTATCCGGCCTCGACGGCATTTGCCAGCCAGGGCATCGCGCAGGACAACGCACCCGGCGCGGATCCAGATGCCCGGGGTATGATTGCCGCGACAATCACCAGTTGGGGGCAACGCGCGTGCAGGGCGACCGGGATTACGTCGGAAATCCAGATTCAGCAGGGCGAGCAGGAGCTTGACCGGCTTCTGGCCGCCCTGGACGAACAACTGGGACGAACCCGGTATGCACTGGGGGATCGGCCCTGCGCCGTTGATGCGGTGTTACTGGGTGGACTGCGCGCTCATTTTCTGCTGGATCCGGATCCGCGTCAACGGTTCCAGAAATATTCACGGGTCAGCGCCTGGGCGGAATCGGCAACCAATTGGGACGGCAATGGTGACCTGGCGCCGTTCCCTGATTCGACACCGTTTGCCCGTCACATCATCAGCGAAATGGTCGGTCCATACCTGACGTTCATCAATGCGAACAGGACAGCAATACGGAATGATAAAAAATCTTTTGAGGCAGTTGTTTACGACGAGAATGTAAGTTATAAGACAAGGTATTATCCGGAGCAGTCCCGGCAGATGCTGGTGCGCCATCTTGATTCACTTCGATCTGAAGGTTCGCATGAAATCTCCGCGTGGATCAAAGAACAGGGGCTGGGTAAACTGCTAGTCCAGTAGCGGGGCGCCAACTGCGTCACGCTGTCATCAGGAAAAGAACAGCACTAATACGATGAAGAAAATTGCAGGATTCTTGTGTATCGCGATTGGAGTGGTCCTGATTGGTCACGCAATCATTGACCGATCGCCTGACTTGCCGGTCGACGCAGCGGCTGCGGTCAATGGTGTCGTCATACCGCAACAACTGGTTGACAGCGTTGCAAACCAGGTTGGCGCGAGTCAGCAGGACCCCGGCGCAGTGGTCGAGACCCTGATCGATCACGAACTGTTGTACCAGGAAGGAGTTCGCATGGGCTTGCTGGAGTCCGATCCAGCCATTCGGGCCCGGGTGATCCAGGGGGTTATTGAGCAGGTTGCCGATCAACTGGAGACACCAACTGACCGGCAACTGGAAGAGTGGTATCAACTCAACATCCAGCGCTATCGTCCCGAGCAACAAATGCGTTTCCTGCAGATTTATGATCCAGTTCGGGATGGCGATCCGGATGCTGCTGAAGAACGGTTGGCGACCGTCGCTCGCGCCATCCGGTCTGCAACTGATTTTGAACGACAGCAGTCAACCTGGCCCCATACCCTGCGGCTGCACGACAGCGATGTCTATTACGCAGACAGTCGCTTGATTTCGATTTACGGGCCGTCCTTTGCCGACCGTGTTACCTCGGCCCCTGTTGAACAAGTGGCTGGACCGTTCCAGTCCAGCCTGGGGCTGCACCTGATCTGGGTATCCGAGCGGCGCCAACCGCCGGTTCCCGCAGTCGAAGCAATCCGGGCGCAACTGGTACGTGACTGGCAGCAGGATCAAAAGGCGACCGCCTTGCGTCAATACCTGCAGTTGTTGCGACAGCGGGCAGATATACAGGTGTCGTCGCCATCCGGGCCTTGAAACGGCAATGTACTTGAAATCCGGCGTCGTCCTGTTTGCAATTGCCTGTGCGTTGGCAGCGCCGTCCCTTGCCAAAGCCCACGCCGGAAAACCGTCGCTGGCCAGGCTGGATCCTGGTGGCCGGGATGTTGGTGTCGAACTGCGACTGCATATCCTCGATTTCCGCAAGGCAATACCGTCGCTGGCCGGGTTTTCACCGGATTCCAGCCAGCAGGACATCGATTCCATCAAAAGCGACCTGCTGGCATATGCCGGACGGCATTTTCTGGTCTTTAGGGACGGACAACGATGCGGGCCCCGGTTGTCACTGGGCCGGATGGACCGCAATGGAATGGTCCGGGTCCATGGTGATTACCAGTGTCCGGTAGGCGGGGCAATCCAGGTTCAGTCGTCATTGTTTGTTGAAATAGAGGCGCAGCACCGGACGCTTGTGCAGGTTGTTGTTGCCCCCGGTCAACTGGAAACGCTGATGTTATCACCGGCGCGCCCACGCCAGGCCGTCCGCGGACTGGGCGAAGGCTCGATTGCCGGATCCTTGTGGCACTTTATTGTTGATGGCGTCACGCACATCCTGTCCGGCGCTGACCACGTGCTGTTTGTGCTGGGCCTGGTGATCATTGCGGCCGGTCGTCGTCGTCATCTGCTGTGGGCCATTACCGGATTTACCGCAGCCCACACACTGACGCTGGTCCTGGCGGCGCTGGACAAAGTGGCGGTAGATCCCCTGGTTGTGGAACCGATTATCGGTGCGTCGATTGCCTGGCTGGCATACGAGTATGCATCGCAGGTGCGACGCTGGCGTCCCGCCAGTTCGTTGTTGCTTGTGTGTCACGGCGGATTTGCCGTCGCAGCCATTACCGGAGCCGTCGCCTTTCCCGTGTCCGGCGCGGTGGGGTTGCTGCTGCTGGCCGTTGGATACGATCAGGTCCTGGGGCATACGCAGGACAGTGGCTGGATTCGCGCAGGGCTGTTTCCGTTCCTGTTCGGCCTGGTCCACGGCCTCGGATTTGCGGGCCCATTGCTGGATCTGCAGACCGGCGGATGGCATTTGTTTGCGACCGTATTCGGATTCAACCTGGGAGTTGAACTGGGGCAGCTGGCGGTCGTTGGATCATTACTGGCTGGCGGGGCCGTAATGCGTTTGATTGGCAAAGGGGACAGCATTGGGCGCCTGCTGGACCCCGCGGCTTGGCTGCTTGCGGCGACCGGTGCGTGGTGGTTTGTCGCGCGCGGACTTGGCTGATTCGTCGCGGGCCGGACCTGCTATCATAGGGGCTTCTGGTTGACCTGTCGAAACACCCCGAAGCGGATAAAAGTTGAACTCTTCTCCCCAGCGTACTGAAATCGATACCGAACAGATTCACGAATTCCTGGACAATGGCACGATCCAGGCAGCGCTGGTCAGCGTCTGTACCTACGCTGAAACCGAACGTCGCGCGGGACGACCGGTTATCCCGGAAGGTCCGGAAGGGCGTCAATTAATGACCCTGATGGAACGGGTCTATGAAACGTGTATTGACCAGGACCTGATCGAGGAGTACGCGCTGTTTTACCAGGCGACTCGATACGTTCCCCACGGTGCCCTGATCCAGCCGATTATGGACCGGGCGATGGCGCGGTTTTCCGGTGTCGTCGGTGGCGGGCAGGGCGCGACAATGTCAGAATCGGACAAAGATGTCCTGAGGATCTTTGTCGACCTGTCGCTGGAAGCTTACGACAAGCTGGGCTCGTTCCGGGTGTTCCTGAACGAGTTTCGTGAATTTATTCCGTTTGCGTCCTTGCCCAAGGCAATCGCCATCGCGCAACGTCTGAACGACGAAAAGGCGATCGAGGAACTGACCAACAACATGCTGCACCCGCCTGACGAGGTCGATCAATCGGGGAACCAGGGGTGACTCGTGCGGTGCTGGTCACCGGGGCATCGACCGGTATCGGTCGCGCCTGCGCCGAGGCGCTGGCTGGTCAAGGGTTTCAGGTCTACGCAGGCGTTCGCAAACAGTCAGATGCGGATACGCTGGATCAATTGGGGGTAGCCGGGCTTGAACCCGTAACCCTGGATGTCACAAAAGCAGCGGATATCGAGCAGGTCGCGGCGCACGTGACCGGTTCCGGCCACGAACTGGCCGCAATTGTCAACAATGCCGGCGTTGTCGAGGCGGGCCCGCTGGAATGCCTGCCGCTGGACCGGTTGCGATGGCAACTGGAGGTCAACGTGACGGGCCAGGTGGCTGTGACCCAGGCATTCCTGCCGTTGTTGCGTCGCAGCCAGGGCCGGATCATTTTTATCGGTTCATCCAGTGGCTACATGACCGCGCCGTTTGTCGGCGCATATTGCGCCTCCAAGCATGCCATCGAGGCCATTGCTGATGCGCTCCGGCAGGAACTCAGGCCCTGGGGAATCCACGTTGCCAATGTACAGCCCGGCGCCATCGCAACCCCGATCTGGGACAAGAGTACCGATACCGCAGACGCGATGCTGGCCGGTTGGACCGAAACGGAACAGGCGCTGTATGGACCGGTTGTTGACAAAATGCGGGGACTGGTTTCCCGGCAGTCCAGCAACGCCAGCCCCGTGTCAACGGTTGTCCAGGCGGTGCAGCACGCGATAACGGCACGGCGGCCACGAACCCGTTATCGGGTTGGCAAAGATGCTGGCCAGCAATGGGTCCTGTCCCGGTTTGTGCCGGACCGGCTTCGGGACTGGCTGGTCAGGTTATCTACCGGAATCTAGGAGCCGGCTAAGGTGGCGCATCTGCTTGAGTACCGCGCCGGTCCACAGGCGCTCGAACAAATCAGGCGATCGGGATTGCAACCCGGGCAGGTTGGCGCAATGATTGCACCTGCCAGCGGGCCCAAATGGCTGGTCCTGGACGGGATCGACCGGGCACTGCTGGCCGACGGCTGGCTTGACCCGGTTCAGGGGCGACGTGTCGGCCTGTACGGTGCCAGCGCCGGTGCCTGGCGTGCCGCAGCCCTGGCCGGAGACCCCGGTGACGCGTCAGTTTACGGTCGCCTGGCAGGTTTGTATACCAGCCAGGTTTTTACCAACCGGCACACACCCGGCGAAATCAGTGCCGCGTACCGAAAATTGCTGGATGACTTGTTGCCCGGCGCTGCCAGGGACCGCATCTTGAACCAGGAAAGGGCCAGGCTGGTCGTGCACGTTTGCCGCGGCCGGGGTTTGCTGGCGTCCAGATCTCGGGTTGGGCAGGGTCTGACGATGGTCGGTGCCGGATTACTGAACTTTGTAGTTCCGGCAACGGGACTGGTCGCGGGGCGAATCCAGTTGTCGCCATGGCCGGACGGCACGATTCATCCACTGGATCAGGACAGCCTGGTGCCGGCCTTGCTGGCATCCGGAACATTGCCGCTGTACATGCAGCCCGTGCAGATTCCCGGACTGCCTGGTGCGCACCTGGACGGTGGCCTGACGGACTACAACCTGGCGATACCGCCAGCCGAACCAGGCATTATCCTGTTTCCCCATTACCGATCGCGGATTGCACCCGCGTGGCTCGACAAGTTTGTGCCGTGGCGTTCGACTCCTGCTGCGGCGTTGTCGCGTGTCCTGCAGATATACCCGTCCGATGAATTTGTTCGGGTGTTGCCGGGGCAACAGATTCCTGACCGCCAGGATTTCAAGACATGGATGAACGATCCGCAGGAACGGATGCGACGCTGGACAACAACGGTTGACCTGGCCCAGCAGCTGGGCCGACAGTTTCGTGATGATGTCCAGTCGGGTCAAATCGCCGAACTGGTAAAGCCGATTGGCAGAAATTGAACCGTTTTCCGCCAGCGTTTAAGCTAAGCGGATGATGAATCCCACAAAATATTTATTGTGCCTGGGGTTGGGCCTGTTTGTCTGGTCCGGGTGTGAAGAAACCGTCGTCCGCGACCACCAACCGGTGCGTTCTGTCACCAGCCTGAACGGCACGTGGCAGATCGAGCAAGGGGGGATGGTTTCGGCCCCGACGGAATTTACACATACGATTCAGGTTCCAGCGCTGCTGAACTCGGCAACGCCCCCGTTCGCAGATGTCGGTGTAACCAGTCCGCGGCGGGACGCGTTCTGGTACCGGACCTCGTTTACGGCCCCGGCAGAGGCGCCCGTGATGTTGTTGAAGATCCACAAGGTCATGTTCGGCGCCCGGATCTGGCTGAATGGTGTCCTGCTGGGCGACCACCTGGACAGCTATACAACGGCTGAATACGACGTCGCCGGGATTGTCAATCCCGATGCGGCAAACGAACTGGTGGTCCGCGTTGGTGAAACCGTGTCCAGTGTCCCGGCCACTGTGCCCGCCGGCATTGACAGTGAAAAAGAATACTTTATTCCCGGGATCTACGATGATGTTGTTCTGCAGACCAGCGGCACACCGCGGATTGTCAACATCAAGATCGAGCCCGACCTGGACAGAAACCAGGTCAGGGTCCTGACATTCCTGCACAACGGTCGTGACCAGGAGGTCCGGGCCCGGGTCTATAACCATGTGATCGAGGCTGTCAGCGGCCAGCGCGTTTCCAACGACCAGGCAACCAGAGTTGACCTGGCTGCGGGCGAATCAACGTGGACAGTCCAGACCCTGCCGATGCCGGCAGCACGGCGGTGGAGTCCCGAGGACCCCTTTCTTTATGCGGTTCGCAGCAACGTCACGGTCGACGACACCACCACTGATTCAGCCGAGACACGGTTCGGGATGCGCAGTGTCGAATGGCGCGGCGGACCCGATGGCGGTTTTTTCCTGAATGGCCAGCGTTACATCATCCGTGGTTCCAATATCGCGGTCCACCGCTTTTTCGAGGACCCCAACCTGGGGACGCTGGCGTGGGACCGGGACTGGGTCCGCAAGCTGCTGCGGGAAAATCCCAAGCGTTTGCACTGGAATACGATTCGGTTCCATGTCGGCCGTGCGCCGAATTTCTGGTACGACATTGCCGACGAAGTCGGCATGTTGATCGTCGATGAGTACCAGTGGTGGAACATCACAAACGTTGGTGTTGTTCAGAAATGGTCCGAAGACCTGGTTGTTGAATCGTTCGAGTCCTGGATTCGCGAAAACTGGAACCACCCGTCGATCGCCTGGTGGGACGCATCAAACGAGTCCTTCGAGTCGGACGAAGAGCCCTTTGTCAATAGTTTCGACGTGATCAATCGCGTCCGTCATCTGGATCCAACGCGGGCATGGGAAAACGGTGGCTATGCAAAACCC
>JBFJWU010000085.1:0-10939 GCA_041623475.1 bacterium
AATTGCGTCCGGGTAGTTCCGGATATTGCGAAAATCAAAACTGCTGCCAACCCGTCCAAGTACCGCAAAATGCGGTCGAGTTGTCCGGACGACAAACCATCCCAACGACGCCAGAACCCCGGCCAGGATCCCGGATTGGATTCCGAGACCCAATGTCGCCGCAAAAGTAAACAGCAGGATCCACATATCAGATCGCTTGACAGTAAACAGGCTGCGGATGTGGTCGACGTCTACAAGCCCCGCTACAGCTGACAGAATGATCGCCGCCAGGACTGCGACCGGCAGGTTACGAAACATCGGTGCCAGGAACAGCAATGTCAGCACCACCAGAACCGCAGTGACGATTCCGGCTTTCCTGGAGGTGGCCCCGGCCTGCGCGTTGACCGCAGTTCGCGAGAATCCGCCGGTAACAGGAAAAGCCGACATGACAAAGGCACCCAGGTTGGCAGCACCCAAAGCGACCAGCTCGCGGTTGGGATCAAGGCGGCTGCCCGTCTGCTTCTCATAGACTGTCGCAACAGAGATCGCTTCCGCGAAACCGACGATGGCAATGGCCACAGCCGTTCCAGCCAGCGGCAGAATATGATCCAGCGATGGCACCGATAATCGAAAGTCTGGAAATCCCGTCGGTACGTCCCCGACAGTTGCAACCTGGGCAAGAGGAACCCCCGCAAACGTTACCATCAGGATCCCGACCGTCACCACAATCAGGGCCGAAGGCCAACGGCGATTCAACGCGCGAAGAATCGAGATAATCGCCAGGGCACCCACGCCGATAGACAAAGTGGGCAGATGGACCAGTTGCCATTCGGATTGGATTGCGGCCAGGATTTTGAAAACGTTTGCACTTCGGTCGATGTCTACACCCAGCAGATGCGGCAACTGGTTGGCACCGATGATCAATGCGGCGGCCGACGTAAACCCGCTGATAACCGGTCGTGACAGGAAATTAACGAGAAAACCAGCCCGGGCCAAACCGAGGATAAGTTGAATTACACCCACCATCGCCGCAAGCAGTACCGCCAGTTCCACGTAGAGGTCCGTCCCGGCGGCGGCTATTGTCCCGACACCTACGGCCACCAGCATGGAATCCAACGCGACCGGCCCCACCGCCAATACCGGCGAAGACCCCAGGATTGCGTAGACAACCAGTGGCAGGGTCGACGCGTACAGGCCATAAACAGGTGGCAGCCCCGCCAGCATTGCATAGGCCATGGATTGGGGTACGAGCATGACAGTCGTACTCAGGCCCGCCAGGACATTAGGGTTAATCGATGGCATCGCCGATGACATGCTTACGACCTCGACCGTTCCCCGGAATTGCCCGGCGCACCAAGACGAAGTCCCACAATCATGGCCACAACAAATGGCAGCGCAGTCGGATCCAGGCCGGCGATGGCGATTGCCGGCCCAGGGCACAAGCCGACAAGCCCCCATCCTGCGCCAAAAATCGCGGCGCCAGCAACCAGTTGGCTGTCGATCTCATGCCTGCTGTTGATCTGCAATTCGGTACCCAGGACCGATTGCGGCTTGTTTCGAAAAATCAGATAACCAATCGCGAATGAAGCGGTTGCTCCGGCGAGCACTGCGATCAAAGTCGGATCCCATGTCCCGAAAAAATCCAGGAACCCGATGACCTTCCTCGGGTCGGTCATGCCCGACATCTGCAAACCGATGGCTGTCGAGATACCCAGCCCGACATAGGATGCCGCCAATAGCAGGCGTTTCATCTCAGACCATCCCGCGGACGGCTACAGCGGCGGCACCAGTCGCCACAAAAATGAGTGTCGCGATGATTGATCGTCGGGCACCACGTCCGACACCGCAAACTCCGTGGCCGCTGGTGCAGCCATTGCCGATACGAGCTCCAAAACCGACCAGGAAGCCGGCAACGACCAGCAGCGCGACCGGTGCTGTTGCCGACAACTCTGTCGCACCGCCACGATGTCCATACAGAAGTCCGCCGGCAATCATTCCTGCGACAAACAGTGGATCTGCATACCAGGCTGCTGTACCACTGACCGTGTTGGCCGCCAGCCCGCTGATACCCGCTATTCGTCCGTGCAGTACAAAAAGCATGACCAGGGACACGCCGATCAACGACCCGCCTGCAAGTGGCCGAACCAGATCAGCAATTTCGACGGATGCCCAGGTCATTGCCCGGCAGACCCACCGTCAGAACGGCCGCACGCCAGATTAGCGGGAACCGCAATATCCATGAACTTGGGGTCAGCCAGGTTGAGATTGTTCATGATGTCGGCGTATTCGTCTGCAGATGCAACCTGCAGGCGCGGATTGTGCCGCCGCTCCTCACCAATGGTACTGACCGTCCACCCTTTGTAGTCGTGCGCGGGATAAACGTACGTATCTTCTGGCAAGTTCAATAATTTTCCGAAAATACTGTCATAACTCTGGTACGGATCGCCATTCTGAAAATCCGTCCGCCCGGTTCCCCGGATCAGCAGCGCATCGCCAGTGAATACCCGGTCGCTCATAACAAAACTGTAAGAATCGTCGGTATGTCCCGGCGTATACAGGACATCGAGGCTGACACCATCCAGTTTGATTCGTTCACCCTCAGACACTTTGCGTGACACACATTCGGCCCGACTTTGTTCACCCATTATGGTGACGCAGGATGCCTGGTCGCGTAGTGCACCCAGTGCGGTCACGTGGTCAGCATGGACGTGCGTGTCAACTGCAAAGACAAGTTTGAGGTCCAGGTCCCGTACAAGCTGCAGGTATGCATCCGTTTGTTCCAGGACCGGATCAATAATCAATGCTTCCCGCCCGGGTGCACTGGCAATCAGGTACGAATACGTCCACGTATCCTGGTCAAAAAGTTGTCTGAAAATCATGTCAATATCCTCTCTGCCTGTCAGGCGTACTTGACGAGAATCGTCGTCAAATCATCCAGTTGTTCCTGCCAGTTGGTTTCGATGGAGTTCACGACCGTGCCCTCTATGGCGCAGGCCATCATTTCAAAGTAGGTTTTGTCCAGTGCAGCCCGCGCAGCCGACAATTGCATCGCGACTTTCTGGCAGTCGGTTTCTGATTCGATCATCTCTTTGACGGCGTTCAACTGGCCAATGGTTCGACTAAGCCGATTGGTTAACTTCTTCTTTCGTTCGCCATCAATAACTTTGCCTGGATTGTTTGTTTGCATTTCGGACTCCTTTCAATACCCCCCGGGGTATATTTAATGTAGCAGATACCCCCGGGGGTATGCAAAACGACAACGGCTATGGGGCCTGGGGAACTCGTCCGGGAACGTCAGGGGTGCGGCGGCTTTGGCCTTCCGACGATTTGTTCATCGTGGTCAGCGTGTTCGTACGCAAAGCTTTCGGGGTAGCGCCCGCTGCGACTGACAGTCACCAGTTCGGGCAACTCGACGACAAACGTTATCAGGACACCGATACCGGTCAGGGCAAAAGTGACCCATGTCGCAAGAATTGATCTGGGTAGAAAAACGGTCATGAATGCCACGAGTATTGCGGATCCAATTAACCCGCCCGCCGACATCCACTGGAACTGCCGAATCGAATTTCGGGAATCGAAGGTAAACAAGAATACCGACCCGATCCTTGTATTCAGTCGCATTCTTGCCCCGGCCAGTCGTCCCGCCAACCAGTGAGCCCACTCGTGCACCAGAAAGGCGGCTGCCGTTGTGATCACGGCCAGCGCAACCTGCATTGCGATATTCCAATCCTGGTCAATGAACGCCCACCCCGCAAGAACCAGACCCGTTGCCAGCAGGTCCCGGACCGGCCGGGCAATGCTCGTCCTCGCAGCGTCGCTCACGAGTTGCTCCTCTGTTTATTGTCGTCGGACGTTTTGAAACGCCCGGCCCTCGATTCACCATTGCCAGGGCCATCCGGACGGGACAGGATAAACCACACCAGCCAGAAACCCACGACTGCCACCACCAGGACAACCACAGGATACACCCGCATTGCCCATCCTGACCCGACCAGGGAAACGACAATCATTGGCACGGCGATCCACTTGCCCCGGCGACTGATTGCGCCGTGGTCTTCCCAATTACGAACGGCATTGCCGAATCGTTCGTGCGTCCGCAACCAGCGGTGAAACCTGGGTGAAGACCGTGCGAAACAGGCCGCCGCCAGCAGTACGAAAGGCGTTCCCGGCAGCACCGGCAGCGCAAAACCCAGGCCAGCCAGGCCCAGGAATACGAAGCCAGCCACCAGAAAAATCCAGCGCCAGATGCTGGAACCTGCCTGATTCACGTTGACCTGAACATTTCGATGGCCAATTCGCGTTGAACTGCGTGATCGACGACCGGATCCGGATAATCCGCCACGTCAGCTTTCCCGTGCGGCCAGTGGATTGCGCTCCCGTCCAGCCCGGCCAGCTCAGCAACATTGCCCCGAATAAATTCGCCGTCCGGATCAAATTTCCGGGACTGCAGTACTGGATTGAACACGCGGAAATAAGGCTGCGCGTCGACGCCGGTGCTTGCGGCCCACTGCCAGCCGCCATTGTTGGATGCAAAATCATAGTCCAGCAACTGCCTGCGGAACCAATCCTCGCCACGACGCCAGTCGACCAGCAGGTCTTTGACCAGGAATGAAGCAACAATCATTCTCAAGCGATTGTGCATCCATCCGGTCCGGGCCAGGTGCCGCATCGCAGCGTCGACAAGAGGAAAGCCCGTTCGCCCGGCGCACCACGCATCGAAACCTTCGTCACCGCCAGCCCATTTGATGTGGTTTGTGTCCGGTTTGAAATTACTGGTCGAAACGTGCGGATACTGATCGACAATCATCTGGTAGAAATCGCGCCAGATCAATTCCGACAGCCATTTCTCTGCTCCCTGGGAACCGGCAGCCAACGCCAGCCTGGCACACTCGCGTATCGAAACTGTTCCGAACTTCAGATGCACCGATAAACGTGATGTCGCGTCGGCGGCAGGAAAGTCACGCGTCTGTCCATAGTGATTTATCTGCCCGGCAAACTTTGATAGTTGTCCTGTTCCTGATTGGCGACCGGGATTGACGACCAGCATTTCGTTCAATTCGTCCAGTCTGTCGGACAGGCTGGCATTACCGCCGGCGATTTTGCTGGCGCACATCAAGTTCCCGGGATTCCAGGTTACTTCCTCGATATCGCGGTCCGACAGTGACTGATGCCATTTACGGGCGTATGGTGAATAGACACGGTACGGATTACCGTCGGCGGTAGCGATCTCCGGGCCTTCAAAAATGACCTGGTCCTTGCTACTTATTGTTTCGATGGCATCACCGGACAGGATCTCGCGTACCCGGGCATCACGGCGTTTCGCAAACGGCGTGTAGTCACGATTGACATAGACCCGGGTTACCTGGTTTTCGCTTGCGAAGCGCTGCAGCTCTCGGCCAGGGTCGCCCTGCAATACAGCAAGCCTGGATCCCTGTTGGCGCAATTCATGATCCAGTTCCTGTAATGACTGCAACAGAAACTGCAGCCTGCGCCGGCCACCAGCGTGGGACCCGTCGATGATGTCAGGGTCCAGTACGTAACAGATAATCACCTGCCCGGATGCCGCAGTCGCTTTGGCAACCGCGACGTTGTCATCCAGCCTCAGATCGCGACGCAACCAGACCACAGCCGTCACCATGGGATGACCGCCCCCTGCCAGTCAACGAATTGTCCCGATTCCCGGATCGCTGACGATTCAATGACATCCAAAAGATTCCGGGCGGCTGTCGACGGTGCCTGTACGTTGTCCCGGCCGGACCTGGCATAGGGGTCTGACAACGGCGACGCGACTGTGCCCGGATGCAGTAGCGCCAGCGTCACGTTCGGGGCTCTCCGTGCCAGTTCAATGGATGCCGTCTTGACCATCATGTTCAGCGCGGCCTTGGACATCCGGTAGCCATACCAGCCACCAAGCCGATTATCGCCAATGCTGCCCACCCTGGCTGACAGAACTGCAAACGTTGCCGGCTGGTCATGGCGCACTAGCGGCAGCAGGTGCTTCAGCAGCATGACCGGCGCCATCGCATTTACCGAAAATAATTGCAGCAGGGATTCCCGATCCAGGTGCTCCAATCGCTTCTCGGGGCCGAATCCCGGGCCGTGCAGGACACCGGTAGCGCAGACGACCGCATGCAGGCGCTCCACGTGTTCCAAAATCCGGCCAGGCAAGTTATTCAGGTCCGTATCATCGGTCAGGTCCGCGCGGATCGGAACAACCCGTGGATCAACGACTGGCAGGTCGGGACTACGGGTGACACAGAACAAACGTGTGACACCGGGGCGGCCAAGGAACAGCGAAACGAGTGCGCTGCCAATCGCGCCGTTCGCCCCGGCAACCAGTACATTTCCGCCGATCGGCCGTCGGTTCACCTGCTTGCCCGACGTCCGACTGTGCGATGGGCATTCCGGGCGTGTTCGGCCCAGTCGGCCAGGCCGGGAAAAGACCTGATCCGTCGTCCGAGACGATTCGCAGCCCAGTCATACGACCCGCCCAGGATCAGGTCAACCCCCAGATCAGCGCAGACACGTTCCAGGCGCTCGACGTAGGTAGACGGAGGTTCAGTAAATGCGGCCCCGTCAGTAGCCGCGATAACAACCGCATCCAGTCCCCGTCGACGGACCGCCACCTCCAATTGATCAGAACCAATCAAATCGCCGATCCAGATCGTATCCCACCCGGCCTCGCGCAAGACGAGTTCTGCCATTTTCAATCCCAGTGTATGGTGATCACCATTTGGTACAGCCAGGATTGCCGTCGGCGACCCGACCGCAGCGCGCATGGATTGGACGACATCGTCCAGCAGTGCAAAAAGGACTCCGCTCGCCTGCCGTTCTTCATAAACATCCAATTCTCCCTGCGCCCAGAGGCGGCCAATCTCGCGCGCCGCCGACGCCACGTTGTCAATGACGGCCACCCACGACCCCCCCTGGCTTCGCTGGCTGTACAAAAGGCCCTTTGCGGCAAATGCATCGGCCCTGGGCAGCAGGACGCGTAACCATTCGTCTGGCACATCGTGCTTACGTGCCTCACCAGTTTGCCCGATCCTGAACAGATACAGGCTGTCAGCCGAGAACCGCCGATGCCCGCCGGCCGTTGTTTCATAGGGCAGTTTCCCCTCGTCTGCCCATCGCTTGACCGTCGAAGGACTGACTCCGATCCGGTCGGCGGCTTCTGTACTCGTTAGCAATCTTGGTGCGTCACCCATGTAGAACCTCCCTGATCGGGTTTCCAACTTGATTCATCTTAGTCGTTTTAATCGTTTTTTTCAAATTTTTGTGTTATTATCGTTCATAATGACTAAATTTGATCGTTTTGAACAACAGGAGCAGGTCTTGAAAACCACGGCATTATTTTTGTTGGCGACGACTGTTGCAATGGCATTCCCAGGCGGACACGCCGATGCGGACCCGACGCTGGCTGACATCTTCAGCATTCCGCTCCAGACCATTGACGGACAGTCGTCGTGGTTCGGCATCTACGAAGGGCGCGTCGTGATGGTCGTGAACACAGCGAGTCAATGTGGGCACACGCCGCAGTACGAAGACCTGCAAACCCTGTACCGGATGTATCGTTCCCGCGGATTCGCCGTCGCTGCGTTTCCGTCAAACGATTTCGGTGGTCAGGAACCCGATTCCAATCAGACAATCGCCGACAACCTGGCCCGTGAATACGGTATTCAGTTCGATGTCTACGCGAAAACCCCGGTCGTCGGTCCCGATGCCCATCTGCTGTTCCGGCATCTGGAACAGCAGATGGATCACCGACCTGCCTGGAACTTTCACAAGGTCCTGGTTGGTCGAGACGGCCGGGTCATCCAGACGTTTAATCCGGCAACCAATCCGCTGGACGCGGCCGTTTCGTCAGCTGTCGAGGCCGCGTTGTCGGAACCCGCCCGCAAGGAATCAACGAAATGACTGCTGCCAACGATCAGGAACGTGTTGTCGTTGCCGGTGCCAGTGGATTTGTCGGCAGGGCATTGCGGGAACGGTTTCCCGAAACGGGATGGATTGGCCTGAGTCGATCGAACCGTGAATCGGACGACAATACTGAGTGGCGGCAATGCGATGTTTACTCGCTGGATGACACAGCACGGGCCTTGCGCGGAACACAAACAGCGGTCTATCTGGTTCATTCGATGCAACCATCATCCGCGTTGTCTGACGGAACGTTTGCCGATTTCGACTTGCTGGCCGCGGATAACTTCGCCCGTGGTGCAGCAGCCGCTGGCATCCGCCATATCATCTATCTCGGTGGCCTGGTGCCACCCTCGGGCGAACTGTCGCCACACCTGCAAAGTCGCCAGGAAGTCGAACAGGCCCTGGGCGCAACCGGCATACCCGTTACCGTGCTCCGTGCGGGCCTGGTCATTGGTGCCGGCGGCAGTTCGTTCACAATCCTGACCCGACTCAGCCAGCGGTTGCCCGTGATGGTGACTCCAAGGTGGACTCAGACACAAAACCAGCCCGTGGGCCTGGATGATGTCACGTCCATTATCCGGTGGTTCATCGACCATCCGGAGCACGCGGGCCAGACCTGGGACCTCGGCTGCCCCCAGGTGCTGACCTACAACGACATGATGCGCCGCACTGGACGGGCAATCGGACGGCAACCCTGGATTCTGTCCGTGCCGTTCTTTTCGTTGACCTTGTCCCGCCTGTGGGTATCACTGTTCAGCGGACAACCCAGGGAACTGGTGGACCCGTTGATCGAAAGCCTGCGCGAGCCGATGATTGCCCGCGACCGGCGCGTATATGAACTTTCGGGAATCCCGTCTGACACATTTGCCGAGGCACTGGCAAAGGCAGCATCCGCGAACAATACATTGTCCCGCACGAAGGTCGCGACCCAGGCAGTAACAGAACGGACGGTCACCAGCATTCAGCGACTACCGCTGCCGGATGGGTGGTGTGCCCGCGACGTTGCCGACGCCTATGGCCAGTGGCTTTCTGGAGCGGTTGCCGGACTGATTCACGTCGAGGCCTCGATTGACCGACTCAGATTCACGCTGCGCGGAACCGGGGCGATGTTGCTGGAACTGTCGAAAACAGGCTCAGGTGACGACCGGGACCGGGTTCTGTTCAAAATTTCGGGTGGATTGCTGGCCGACAACCGCAACGACGATGCCGGTTATTTCGAGTTTCGCACCACCACCGCTGGCGGGCAGGTTCTGGCCAGCATCCAGGACTTCCGTCCCCGCCTGCCCTGGGTCATCTATAAAGCGACGCAGTATCGGGTCCATGCCTGGGTAATGCGTCGATTCGGTACCTGGCTTCGTTTCAATAGCGGTTCTCCGGCCGGCGCCGTGGTCGCTTCGGTATCATAGACACGGCGGACGACGACCCCGGGGGGGCCCTCTGTGCCGAGCCAGACAACAGCCCACAGGCAGCTAGCCGACCTTCGTAGTCGCATCGACCCACCGATCAACCGGTGGCGGCGACGGCTGTGGACCATCCCCGCCTGGTTGGCGGCCTGGTTCGTTTCGGTACCGTTGACCCCGGTGGCCCTGCCGATCCTTGCCACGATGGACCTGCTGAGAGGCCAGACATCCATCCCCCTGGCCCGGGCCTGGCTGATGCTGGTCTGTTACCTCACCTGCGAAGTTTTTGGAATCGTCGCATCAGCTGCACTTTGGCTATTTGTCCCTGCCGACAATAGACTGGCCGCATATGCGGCGCTTCAACGCGCCTGGTCAAATGCGCTGTTTACCAGCCTGCGATCGCTTTTTTCAATCACCCTGACCGTTGACGGACTGGAACAGGCTCAGACGGGACCCTATGTCCTCTGCGTCCGACACGCCAGCACGGCTGATACATTGCTGGCAGCCTACCTGATTGCCAATCGAACCCGGCTACTGCTGCGGTACGTCCTCAAGGTTGAGCTGCTGGTTGACCCGTGCCTGGACATTGTTGGCGGCATCCTGCCAAATGCATTTGTCCAACGCGGTGGGCGTGACCGCGACGGTGACCTGCAGGCGATCACTGCCCTCGGCACGGACTTGTCCGCTGGCGAGGGGGCCCTGATCTTTCCCGAAGGTACCCGGGTCAGTGAATCGAAACGACAACGTTACCTTGAGCGACTGCGGGTGGATGCACCGGATCGCTATCAACGCCTGTCAAATTTGCAGTCGACCCTGCCCCCGCGTCCGGGCGGCGTCCTGACCCTTCTTCGGCAGACGGATTGTGATGTTGTCTTCCTCGCCCATCGGGGTTTTGAAAACACGACCAGGTTTTCGTCGCTGACCAATGGAAGCCTGGTCGGTTCCCGCATCGACATCCGGATCTGGCGCTGCGCCCGATCCGAAATCCCCCTGGAAGACGACGAACGACTGGCCTGGCTGGACCAGCAGTGGCTGGAAGTTGACCGTTGGGTGACGAATCCGGGATCTGGCTCCGACGCAGGGGAACCATAGGAAACGCTGTCTTCTGCCCCTGTGGCATCCAGCGCCAGGTTGTTGGGGTTGCAGTCCCGGACATCGGCACGGCCGAAATCGTACGGGTTGGCAAATTTCGGAATGTGTTTTGCAATAGATTGATCTCACGCAATGAATCGTCGAGGGACAATTGATAACCTTTGGCGATAATCACTGAGACACCACGGAGCCGAAACATGAATGTAAAAATTGCCGACCTGATGTCAGAACTGGTGATGGTCGCCGAATCATGGCGCACGATCAACCACGTCCGGGCACTGATGGAACGGAACAGCATCAGCGCTGTACCCGTCGTCGACGAAGACGGCTCCCCCGTCGGGATCGTCACTGCAACTGACTTGATCCCTGACCTCGACGGCAACAAGGAAATATCAACAATCATGACACCAGGGGTAACCGCAATCCCGCAGTACAACGATATTTCAGCGGCCGCAAGGGTGATGCGAAAAAACAGGATTCATCACGTCGTGGTCACCCACGAAAAGAAAGTTGTCGGCATCATCAGCTCCTTTGACCTGTTGCAGCTGGTC
>JBFJWU010000086.1:0-10764 GCA_041623475.1 bacterium
AACAGCGGGGGGGGGCCGTCGCCGATGTTTATTACCACAGTTGCTGTGGGGGCAATACGGCGGCAGCGGACGAGATCTGGACCTCTCCCGTCCCGGGGATACGGCCCGTATCGGACCCGCATTGCACCGTTTGTCCGAACTACTTCTGGAACGTGCAGCTGACGCCAGCGCAACTGGGCCAGAAGGCCGGGATCGGCCCCGTGGTCGAAGTCAACGTGACGCAACGGGGGCCGTCCGGTCGCGTAGTTCGTATCCAACTGTCAGACGACAACATCCAGAAGGAACTGACCGGCCAGGAATTTCGCCGCGCAATTGGGCCGACCGTTGCACTGTCGACGTTGTTTCGGATTCGTGCAGACCCCGAACTGGACGGTGGCAGCTGGGTGGTCGACGGCAGCGGTTCCGGGCACGGTGTCGGCTTGTGCCAATTCGGGGCAATGGCCATGGCAGAAGCAGGATCGTCGTTTCGCGATATACTTGAATTCTATTTTCCGGATTTGAAAACAGGGAGCATGTAGTGACGGATCCGTCGGTAAACGGTGACAGCGAGACCCGAATCAAGGCGCTGGAAGACCGCAACCGGCTGCTGGAACGGAAGCTTCGCGAACTGTCCACCCTGTATAACATTTCCAAGGCACTCAGCCTGTCCCTCCTGACTGAAAACCTGCTGGACGTCACTGGCGCTGTGTTTTCAGACGTTTTCAATGCGACCGGATTCATCCTGTACCTGAATGACAGTGTCGCCGGGCAGTTGCACCCGATCGCACTGCACCAGACATCACCGGACCAGCTGGAACCGCACCCGATCGCCTATGACCATCCGGTTATTGGTCCGGCATTCAGTGACAGCGCCAGCCGGATGCTGTCAGGCACATCGGTTTTGCAGGACTGGCCGGACGCGCCGTTTTCGGAAACGGACCAGGTGTTTGTCGGGCCGTTGAAGAATCCCGAATCGGATGTACTCGGTGTGTTGGCCATGGCATCTGCCGCCGGGTCGACAGACAGCGCACAGATGATGGCCGTCATGGAAGATGTCGCAGAGAACCTGGCGCTGGCAATCGAGAACGCGCAGTTTATTGATAATGCCAGGGCGCTCAGTGCAACCGACCCGTTGACCGGGTTGTTTAACCGTCGCTACATGGACGACCAGTTGTCCCGGGAGCTGTCGCGGGCAGAACGACATGGTCACGTCCTCAGCGTCGCCGTTGTCGACCTGGACCATTTCAAGGATGTCAACGACACCCACGGGCACGATGTCGGCGACCGGGTTCTGGTTTCCCTTGCGGAAACGATGCGTGACTGCTTTCGGCAGTCTGACCTGACTGCCCGATACGGCGGCGACGAATTCGTGATAGCGATGCCGGAAACCAGTAAGGAACAGGCTCTGCAGGCTGTGGAAAAGCTTCGGCAACGGGTCCGCCCCGGGACATCAGACGAATTGCCAGCCGGTACCGCACCGATCTTCAGCGCCGGGATTTCCTCGTTTCCGTCGGATGCAGATACCCTGGAAGCCCTGATCAAAAAGGCGGACCGCGCGCTGTATCGGGCAAAGGGTCAGGGTGGCGACCGCGTAGCCCTTGCCGAACCCGCCGACGACTGAGGAATGAAGCTGTTAGCGGAGTTCCTGGAACTCCCGGTTCCCGAGAAACGCATCGCGTTGCATCCGCCGGCAAATCGGTCAGATGCCAGGATGCTGGTCGTTGACCGGCGGTCCGGAGAACTCGCCCATCATCACGTTCGCGATATTTCCAAGTTTGTCGAGCCCGGGGATCTTTGGGTTTTTAACCAGACCCGGGTTCGCAAGGCACGCACCTGGTTGGCCAAGGCAAACGGCGGCAAGGTTGAATTGCTTTGGCTGCGCCCCGATCCTGAACCGCATTGGCTGGTCTGGGGTCAGACGTCGCGCCTGAGGCACGGTGACAAATTGTCGGGGCCCGGCACGCTTGCGGCCGAAGTCCTGGCGATTAACGGTCCTTTTGCCACGGTTCGTGTTGATTCCGAAACTTCGATGGAGCGTTGGCTTGAAATCCACGGGGAAGTGCCACTGCCGCCTTATATTCGCCGCAACCGGGATGTCCCGGTTGATGGATCAGATGCACAGCGATACCAGACGATTTTCGCCACCCAACCGGGGTCGATCGCAGCGCCGACTGCCGGGCTGCATTTTGACGAACGCCTGCTGGCAGCAATGACCAAAGCCGGTGCCAGGACAACCCGAATCACATTACACGTTGGACCCGGTACATTTACCGAAGTCAGCCCGGACCAGGTCGACAATGTCCAGGTCGCTCCCGAACTGGCCGAGATTCCAGACGATGCTGCGCAAGCCCTGAGCCTGAACCCGGCCCGTGTCGTACCGGTCGGGACAACGGCGCTGCGCACGCTTGAAGGCCTGTTGCCAAAGGGTGTTTCACCGGCCGCCGTTTCAGGCGAAGTCGACCTGACAATCCGTCCGGGTGTTGAGACTCGATGGGCCGGGGCGTTCCTGACTAATTTTCACTTGCCGAACACCAGTCTGCGGTTGCTGGTCGCCGCCGTGGCAGGCCCCGAACTGGCGATTCGCGCCTACCGGGAAGCACTGGCGGAACCGGACTATCGGTTTTTCAGCTACGGCGACTGTATGTTTATTATCTGAAGAACCCTAGGCGACCGGCCGCAGCAGTCCCTTCCGGAGCCACTTCTTTGCTGTCCCCCTGCGAACAACACCCAGTTCAACGTATGAGTCAACCAGGGGCATCCAGATACTGTTGGCCAGATTCCGTCGTTCGGCAGACTTGATGCATTGTTTGAATTCGTCGTACGACAAGTAGGGTTGCAACTGGCGATCGTAACCGTACAACGCCATCCCCATTCGTATGGATACTGCCAACACCCGTTCTATCGATTCGTTCAATAGAACGCGCCGTGCCCGGGACAGCCCCGGAATGTGGTGCTGCAGCCATTCCTCGGCAAACGCCATATGGCGGGCCTCTTCGACCATATGTGTACGACCGATCTGGCGAATAATCGGATGCAGGTTGCTGGACCGGTCGCGCGCCGCTGCCTGTGCCCACTCGTCCCCAAACAATTCGAAAGCCAGAATCAGCGACCAGACGGTCTCTGGCAGCCGGGGCGACAGAATGCTGGCTGCGACAGATGCCACGGTGCCCCATCGATCTGCACCGACACCGCGTGTTCGAATATCGTCGTTCAGGCGAATCCATTGGTTGAACATCATCATGTGCTGGCATTCTTCGGCCACCTCGTGGAGCATGTACCGCCACGCCGGATCATACGGGTCGGTCTTGTGCAGGATAACCAGCAGAGCCTGGTTCAACAGGTGCTCGCCGATGTGGTTGTTCCTCAGGAAGCGGGTCGTTTCCCACCTTGTTACATAGCTGATCTCCTGGGCCGACAGCCGTGCGGAAATCGGCGCACCGTCCAGAATCGAGAACCCGTCGGGCACGTATCGGTGGCGGTCGTCAATTGGCACCGACCAGTCGATCACCGGCTTGTCGTATGGGTAGAATCGTCTGTTTGCGCTGCTGGTATTGAGCTTCTCGGAATAGGATTGATCCACGTGCACGGTCAAATTGGCCATCGGCCACCTCCGGTATTAAGTCAGTTGACTTAATACGAGTGTACACGACACCACAACGTTAAGTCAAGTGCCTTAAGATATGCAGGCTAATGGAAATCCTAAAGGTCGAACGGTACCGAACGGCTCCGTGCGATGATCTCGGCCAGGCCAGCGGTGATATCGCCCGGCAGTGGCGTGTCCGGCATCTTGTGACCGGCAAAACTGGATGCAAAATAATTGAACAGGTAATCCATTGCCGTGCCATCATCGGGCAATCGGACATCACCCAGCGGCGTGTTGTCACCAACTCCGATGTTAGCCGCGACGTGCAGCGCCGCAGTTCCGGTCAGGATCAGGCGCCGACGCAGGTCCGGCTGGGCAACACCGGTGTCCAGTCGTGTCAGTTGCTCCAGCATCTTCTCGTAAAGCGGCCGCGCTGCGTCATTGAACGCCCCGGCGACATCCGGTGAGAACTCAAAGACAATTCGCGACAACGCCCGGACCTGATGACGACCGTAACCAGGATCACGAATCAAAGCAACGTTGGCCCCGAATCCGGCTGCCAGGATGTCACGGATGGGAACGTCCTGCCCGTCGTCCAAACGACGATCGATGGTCTCGACCATTGCCGATACGGGCGGTCCGATAACCCGGCGGCCGAAATCCAGCAACGCAACCACAAGGCCGTGTTTGTCGTTGAAATAATAATTGGCCGCCGAATGATTGCGCGTCCCGGCGGCGGTGTTGATTTCGCGCAGCGAAACGCCGTGCACACCTTTCTCGGCCATCAAACGTACGGCCGCCAGGATCAGTCGCTCACGGGTATCTATTGCATC
Source organism: bacterium (assembly GCA_041623475.1). Lineage (GTDB taxonomy): Bacteria > J088 > J088 > J088 > J088 > JBFJWU01. Next base: position 4,396 of record JBFJWU010000086.1, read on the forward strand.
CGTGGTGATCATGTTGGCAGTCTAAGCGATCAGGCCTGCAGGAACAAATTCGGCCCCAACCGTCAGAACTGACGGTTTTGTTGTTGTGTGTTTTGATAATCCTATGATCCGATGTCCTGGTTCCGGCCTTGCGATTCTGCTGTTGTCGGCCTGTCTGGCCGCGCCTGCTGCGCCACGGGACCGAATTCCAGCGGACGGTCCGTGGACGTCCGGTGTCGTCCTGCCACAGTCACCACAGGCGCCAGGCGACCCGGACCTGGGTCGCGACATCCTGCTGAATGGCGACTTTATGACCTGTGGCCTGCCGTATCGTATGTGGGAGTTCCCGATCTCCAGGGGGTTTATTGCCGGAGGTTTTGGCGGATCCGAAAAGGCAGACACATTGCCCGGTCGCCACGGCAAGAATACGGACATGCCGTATTACCTGAACGCGTTTACAGCACCCAACGGCGCCGAAGTCATTAACGCGAACTGCCTGATGTGCCATGGCGGGGAATTCGACGGCCAACTGGTCATTGGCCTGCCCAATGCGACTGCAGATTTCACATCCAACAGCGATGCCGTCGGAACCGTTGAACCCGACGAAGATTTATGGGACTTGCTGGGCCTCGATGCCGCCGAAATCGAACAGGCAGAAAAGATGTTCGATCGCGCCCGGGTGCTGGCACCGCTGGCAACCATGCGCACAGTCGGGATGAACCCCGCCGAAATGTATGCGATCATCCTGATGTCGCACCACGACCGCGACACACTGGCGTGGCGTGACGAACCAGTCACACCCATTGTCGTTCGTGACCACGACGGATCCGTCATCGAGGATCCGATTTTCACGTCTGACCCTGCACCGTGGTGGCGGGCAGGGAAAAAGTCGGCCCTGTTTTATAATGGAATGGCCCGCGGTGACCATCGCGGCACAATGGCGCTGGCCAGCTCGGTATGTGTTGACAGCATTGAACGCGCGCGGGTTGTTGACGGGATGTTCGCTCATATCCAGGCGTTTATCAGGACCATCGAGCCGCCAACGTACCCACGGTCGATCGATCGCAGCAGGGCCCGGCGGGGCGAAGACGTATTCCTGGCCAACTGCGCCGGCTGCCACGGCACATATGATCCTGACCACCCGGATCGGGAATGGTATCCCAACCTTCTGATTCCGCTCGACGTTATTGGCACGGATCCTGTTATTGCCGAGGGCGGGGTCGTACATTCACCGGAACTGGTCGAATGGTATAACGCGTCTTTTTATGGCCAGATCACGCAGATGAAACCAGATGATCCGTTTCCCGGTTATATGCCACCGCCGCTGGATGGGATCTGGGCAACGGCCCCTTACTTTCACAACGGGTCCGTACCAACCATTGAAGCGGTCTTGAACTCCGGGATTCGCCCCGATGTCTGGCGGCGGGTTGACCTGGACAGTACCAATTTTGACGAAGACGCCATCGGCTGGCCCTACGAAACATTGACCATTCGCCAGGCCGACGCGCCACCGGCAGACCGGAAGTTCATTTATGACACCGGATATTGGAGCCAGTCCAATTCCGGGCACACGTTTGGGGATCATCTGTCGGATTCCGAACGACGGGACCTCCTCGAATACTTGAAGACCCTGTGACAAGGCGCACCCCTGCCCCAGCCGAAAACGGATTCGCCGGGTCCGGTAACCCGGGTCCCAGGGCGATTGTTTCCGGGCGACTGTTCAATCCGTTGACGATACTGGCAATGTTTCTGGCATTGTCGGGTTGTCAACCCGACAACACAGGACTGGAATGCAGCGCACCGTGCAGCGGTGGCCCCGTCTATGCGCTCGACCAGATTCGGTTTGTCACTGATATTGTCGACGGTGTTGCCGCCGGTTTTGACCTGGATGGTGTCGACAGCGACGGCGATGGACGACAGGACTGTGGCACCGCAGATCTTCGTTCGCCGTCGGGCACCACGGGCATAGACAACAAGGTTGCCGAGGTGTTTTCAGAGCTTCCACCGGTTATAACCAACGCATTGCCCGGCGCCATTCAAACATCGATCAGTGACGGTGGACTGCAGATCCTGGTGGAAGTCGGGCACCTGCAGGGATTTGCAGCGCCACCGGGGCCTGTCGACGTGCTTTTCTGGCGAGCGGCGATGCGCCCGTTGCAGGGGTCTGACGGCCGTTACCTTCCGGACCAGACGTTGACGCTGCACGCGGACCCCTACCTGGGCATTGCAGTTGAATCCGAATTGACTGCGGACAGGCTGACAGGCGGCCCGGCCAGTATCCGGATCTCGGGCCAATTCCTGGGGACACAATTCGACCTGAATTTCGCAGATGCCCGGTTTCGCCTGGCGTTGACCCGGACCGGGCGAATCATCGGCCTTCTTGGCGCAGCGATACCGGTGCCGGATCTGATCGACCTGGCATCTAAATTGAACGGCGATGAAGAGGACGAGCGGCGGTTGCTGACGGCTGTGATTCCGTCTTTTGCTGACATCCGCTCGGATGGCGACGGCGACTGCGACCGGGTGTCCGCAGCCCTGGAAGTCGGTGGGACAAGGGTATTTACAGCCGGGCGGTGACAGGCACCGCCCGGCCATAAGAGCAATCAGTTGAGCGTCAGGACCAGCAGGTTGTTCCAGGTGGTATCGGTATTACGCGCCTGGATCGGGGTGGCTCCCGCGATCTCAGCCCCGTTTGCGTCCTTGGGAACAACAAGGCTTGGTTCGCTTTTGTACGCCACCGTAAGTCCTGTTTTGAACGCCAGGCGGTCGGTCAGCGTAAATGACAGGTTCAGGGCGCTGTCAATTCGATAATCGTCCGGCAGGTTCGTCAATTCCGCTGAATAGGTCGTGATGTAGTCCAGCATGGACACCTCGTTGATCTGGACCTCACCAAGGGCGCTGATGACCAGATTGTAGCGGTTGTCGCCGCCGCCAATGATGTTGTCGATATAGCCGTACTGGAAACCACCCTCAATCTGGTGCTTCTGGATCTCGTCGGTGTAATAAACGTAACCAACACCCAGGTCCAGCAGCATCTGCCAGTTATACCCGGCGAACTTGTTCCCGTCAAAACGCTGTGCAGCGTACAGATACGTCCGGTCATCCTCGGTCAGGAAATAGTCTTCGCGGGCGCCGGCTGCCCAGTCCAGTTGTGTCTTGATGAAGGTGCTGCGGGTCACCGGTGTTCCGTCCGGGTATGCTCCACGACCGCCATAACGGCTGACGCCCCAGTTGGCACCGCCGTCAACGCTCAGTTTCAGGTTGTCAAAGGTTTCCTCACCGCCACAGCCACTGTTCAGGCTGCGGTTGCTGGCATTTCCCTCGGCCAGGTTAAAGCCGATTTCGCACGATGCCGCCCAGGTTGACTCTTCTTCGGTCATCTCAGGTGTATCCGCGGCAACGTCGACCATTTCCTCGACAGGCTCCGCGCCGGCGTCCCCGGCATCGTCAACCGGTGCGACCGCGGCTGGTTCAGCATCGGCACCGGCCTCGGCGACGTTGTCGGCTGCTTCTGGCTCCTGCGAATAACCAGGTGCCCCGACGAACAGGACCAGCAACAGGATCGCGGTCGTCGTCAGAAATTTTCTTGCGATTGTCATGATTCAGGTCTCCTTTTTGTAAAAACCGTTCTGCAGTCGCTGCCAGGGGCCCTATTCCCCTGACGATTCGACCAGTGATTGTATGGTTGATTCAATGAATTTGTTCGCTTGCCGGCCATCATGCAATCGCCGTGCCAAAAAAATTGGCAACCAACACACCGGTCGGCGACGATCGTGATGCAAATTTAAGACATACTACGGGCCGGGAATGCAGCTGCGCACCCCGCTTTGCGTCAGACGGGACCCGGCACCTGTGACAGTCGGGCACCGGCCGGGCGCAGGGCACGCCTGATTTCGGCATCCAGAACTGCCGGGTCATCTGTTTTTTGAATAAACCCGTCCGCGCCGGATGCGGTCGCCAGTTGCGCCAGTTCGGTCCGGGGCCGGGCAGAGTGCAGAAGGATCCGCGTCGATCGACCGGTTTCGTGCCGTTTGAGGATTTCTGTAGCGCGGGCCCCATCCATGGCACCCAGGTTAACGTCCATCAGGACCACGTCAGGCCGGAAGTTGTTGATCGGGCTGGATATCCAGACATCGTTGATTGCCTTGACGGTATAACCCAGCTGCTCCAATTCGTTCTGTGTCCAGGCCAGTGTCAGGCGGCTGTCGTCGACGATCATGACCCGGATCGAGTCGGCTGTCTGCTGCATTTGAACCCCTTTGCCGGCAAGAAATCGCGCATTCCGGCGGTCCTGGTTGCGGTGTTGCGTGAAATGATATCGATGACGCAACGGAAACGCCCGCTATCCGTGTCGAAATTGTTCGAAGAACGCCCGGGACAGATTCGAACTGTTCACAACTAAAATTTCTGGATTTGGCGCGCGGCGCGTGCTACCCTGAAGGCTTCTGGAAACGCCTGGTGGGTCCCGCCGGGAATGCCTTAACCGCTAATTATTAATTTTTCCAATCAAATATCGAAAGCCGAGTCCCAGGAGGGATCATGAATCGCACCGTCTATTCCGCATTAGTACTTTCACTGGCCCTGCTGGGTACGGGTTGCAACGATGTCATCACCAGGTTAATTGATGACCTTGGCAACGGTGCCGTAACCGAACCGACCTCGCCAATGACCGACATTACCCTGATTGAGGTCCAATCAGGGTGCCAGGACAAGGACGGCGACGGATTTGGACCGGGTTGCCTGGCCGGACCGGACTGCGATGACACAAACCCGGATTTCGCGGCCGAAGACACGACGGTGGTGGCCTATCTGGACCAGGACGGCGACGGATATGGCAAAAAGATGATCCCCGCCTGCGATGGCTACACGAAGCCTCGTCAGGTTTCCCAGGGCGATGATTGCGACGACTCCGACCCGGACGTGTTTATTACCTATACCGGGTTTGTCGACAACGACGGTGATGGCCGCACCACTGACGAAGGCGGCGAGACATGCGGCGGCGCGTCCATCCCGGCGCCACTCAAGTCCAGCCAGAGCAGTGAACTGGACTGCGACGACGAGGACAGCACCGTGTACCAGTTGCTGCCGGGATACACCGACGCGGACATGGACACCTACACCGTTGGCGGACTGGTCATGGCCTGTTCGGGCAGCAGTCTGGCCCCCGGCTACCGGACCACAGCCAGCGGCACCGCTGACTGCGACGACACGGATGCCAGCGTTTACCCGGGTGCCAACGAAATTGCCGGCGATCTCGAAGACAACGACTGCGTGTCCGGCGACGCGTTCCCGACCGATGCCGACGGAATCTTTGTTTCCGCGGCCAGCGGCAACGATGCCAACCCCGGCACAATCGCTGCCCCGGTTCGGACAATTGGCCAGGGCCTGGCCCTGCTGGGCGCGTCCGGCGTCACAATGGCTGTCTTTGTCGAGGAAGGCACCTATTGGGAAGACATCGATGGCATCGAATCCGGCCTGCACGGCGGCTATTCAGCTGGCAGCAGCTTTTCAGCCCGCGATGTCAGTGGCACGCCATCGATCATCCATTCGACCTTTGGATGGGAGCCACCGATCGAGGTCAACACGGATGAAGAAGCGGTTATTACCGGATTCACATTGCGTGCGACCGACTACACGAGCACTGGTTACGGTCTGCGGAACTACGGCAAGACGAAACTGAACCAGGTCACGATCGACCAGGTCACCGGCACATCGGGCACCAAATACGGCATTTACCACAGCTCTGATGATTTGCTCGAAGTCATTGACAGCTCGATCTCCAACGTCTATACCCCATCGAACAGCACGGTCTATGGACTATATTCAGTTGGACCTGTAAATGTATTTGGCACGTCAATAATGGTCAACGACAGCGGTGGGTACCTTTACGGGGTTTACCACTATGACTCGGAAATGCTGAACATCGGCTACGGCTCGCACGTGTCAACTGGAAATACGTCGGGATCTGCGTACACTTACGGGATCCGACTTTACGGCCCTGGTCAAATTCGCGATTCTGCGGTCTACGCTGGCGGATCTTATTATCACAGCTATGGTATTTTCGCCGACGGTGACGACTTTGGACAGCCCGCAGATCTTACGATTTCTGATTCTCATGTTCAGGGCGGGTCAACGACGTTTGAAAATTACAGTAGTTACGGGCTGTATGCCAATTATTACGACACGGTTCGAATCGACAACGGATCCTCGTTCAATTCCGGCGGTGTTGGCTACCAGTACGGTGCCCGTATTAGTTATCTGAGCGATCTGATAGTCGACAATTCGGAATTCCGGACAGGCGATGCCCTCTGGTATTCAGTTTATGGTTTGTACGTGGAGTACGTCGCCTCGGTTTCCCTGAATAACGCAGTCGTTTCGACCGGAAACTCA